>JBDTTM010000050.1:0-15286 GCA_039930605.1 Bacteroidota bacterium | reverse complement strand
AAAAAGCGCAGCCCCGAATGCAAAATCGTTCGGAGAAAAGGACGGCTGTATGTAATTAACAAAGCGAACCCTCGTTTCAAACAGAGACAAGGCTAATCAATCAGAAATCATTAATTAAAAAATAAAAAATGGCTCGTATATCAGGCGTTGATTTACCTAAGCACAAGAGAGGCGAAATCGGTTTGACCTATATTTTTGGTATCGGTCGTACAACCGCTCAGCATATTCTTAAAGAGGCCGGAATTTCATTCGACAAAAAAGTGGAAGAATGGAATGACGATGAACTCAATAAGATTCGGGGTGCAATCACAGAAATGAAAGTAGAAGGTGCTCTTCGTTCTGAAGTGCAGCTTAACATCAAGCGGTTGGTGGATATCAACAGCTACCGTGGCATGCGTCACCGTTCAGGATTACCTGTTCGCGGACAACGTACCCGCACAAATTGCAGAACAAGAAAAGGTAAACGTAAAACAGTTGCCAACAAGAAGAAGGCAACCAAAATGTAATTAATAAATCAGATATGAGATAATAGATATGAGCAGTTGCCTGAAATGTTTTGGGCTGTTGTTTTCACGTCTCTCATCTCACATCTCTAATTTAAAATAAATGGCTCAGCAGAAACAGGATTCCGCAAAAGGTGCGGAAGTAAAAAAAGTCCGTAAGAAAATCGTGAAGGTTGAAGCAACCGGCATCGCATTTGTGAATGCTACTTTCAACAACATTATCATTTCCCTTACGAATGAATCAGGTCAGGTCATTAGCTGGTCATCAGCAGGCAAGATGGGCTTCAGGGGTTCTAAAAAGAACACTCCGTATGCTGCATCTCTTGCTGCAAGTGACTGTGCAAAAGTTGCACATGACATGGGGCTCCGCAAAGTGAAAGTATATGTAAGAGGCCCGGGCGGTGGACGTGAGTCTGCAATCCGTACACTTCACCAATCAGGAATTGAAGTGGGAGAGATCATTGATCTTACACCAATGCCACACAATGGTTGCCGTCCACCCGGACCACGAAGAGTGTAGGGATTAAGTTTAAAGTCAAAAGTTAGAATTCAAAAGTTAAAAGTAAAAACAGAATTGGAATAGGAGTAGAGGACTAAAATTCTCATTTCTCATATATCAATTCTCAAATCTAAAGTAATGGCAAGATACATCGGAGCTAAAACCAAAATCGCACGCAAATTCCAGGAACCAATCTTTGGTCCTGATAAAGTGCTTGAGAAGAAAAATTATCCTCCAGGACAGCATGGACTTTCAAAAAAGCGTTCAAAGCAAAGTGAGTACGCCGTCCAGTTGAAAGAAAAACAGAAGGCAAAGTATACTTATGGTATCCTCGAGCGTCAGTTTGCAAAGACGTTTGTGCGTGCTTCACGTAAGCAAGGTATCACAGGCGAAAACCTATTACAGTTAATTGAACTCCGCCTGGATAACGTCGTGTTCCGTTTGGGATTTGCTCCTACACGTTCCGCGGCACGCCAGTTGGTTTCTCACCGTCACATTACGGTAAACGGAAAAGTAACCGGAATCGCTTCGTATACCTGCAGGGCAGGGGATGTAGTGGGTGTGCGTGAGCGTAGCAAATCAAATGAAGTGATTGTGGAATCTTTGATGGGCCGCGCAAACAAACATACATGGCTGGATATGGATAAAGGAACTATGAGCGGAAAAATATTGAATGTCCCTTCACGTGATCAGATTCCTGAAAACATCAAGGAGCAGTTGATTGTCGAATTGTACTCTAAATAAGAAAGTATAAAGTAGAAAGTATTAGGTACCCGAAGGTACTGAGAAGAATAAATAATTAAACAACTTAAAATAAATATAAAATGGCAATATTAGCATTTCAGAGACCGGACAAAGTGATCATGGTAACTTCAGACGAGCGTTCAGGCGTGTTTGAATTTCGTCCTTTGGAACCCGGCTACGGAATTACAATAGGTAATGCGCTGCGCAGAATTCTCCTTTCATCACTGGAAGGTCATGCAATCACTTCTGTGAAAATCTCAGGAGTAGATCATGAGTTCTCTACAATAAAAGGTGTTGTTGAAGATGTAACTGAAATGATTCTCAACCTGAAACAGGTTCGCCTGAAAAGCCAGATTGAAGGTCAGGACTATGAAAAAGTAACTGTTACGGTAAGCGGAAAAGACACTTTTACTGCAGGAGATATTGCAAAATATACAAATGCATTCCAGGTGTTGAATCCGGAGTTGATTATCTGTCACATGGAAAACAGTGTAAAGTTACAATTGGATATCGAAATCGGAAAAGGTCGCGGTTATGTTCCTTCTGAAGAGAACAAAACAAACAGTGCGCCACTTGGAACTATCTTTGTTGATTCAATCTATACACCAATCCGTAACGTAAAATATTCTATCGAGAACTATCGTGTAGAGCAAAAGACTGACTACGAAAAACTCGTAATGGAAGTAACCACTGATGGCAGCATTCACCCGAAAGATGCATTGCGCGAAGCAGCAGATATCCTGATTCAGCATTTCTTCTTGTTCAGCGATGAGAATAAACTGAAACTTGAAACCAAGGAGAAGACTCCGACTGAAGAACTCGACGAGAATACATTGCACATGCGCCAGTTGCTTACAACTAAGCTTGTTGATCTCGATCTTTCTGTACGTGCATTGAATTGCCTGAAGGCAGCAGATGTTGAGACGCTCGGTGACCTTGTTTCCTACAACAAATCCGATCTCTTGAAATTCCGCAACTTCGGTAAGAAATCATTGACTGAACTGGAAGAATTGGTTCGTGCAAAGAACCTCACTTTCGGAATGAACATCGGAAAATATAAGCTCGAAAGAAAAGAACCTAATCTCCAATAGGCAGTTGGCAATAGGCAAGAAAATCAAAAGGAAATAGCCACCAGCAGTAGGAGCCTAAGCAATAAATAAATACGAGGCAGAAAATTGATTCTCGCTCAAACTATTATCTCACTCCCGATAGCTATCGGGATCAAATCTAATTTACAATGCGTCACGGTAAAAAATTTAATAAACTCGGAAGGCAGAAGCCACATCGCGAAGCGATGATGAGCAACATGGCAGTTTCCTTAATTGTTCATAAAAGAATCAACACGACGGTTACGAAGGCAAAAGCATTGCGCGTATATGTGGAGCCGTTGATTACAAAAAGTAAACTGGACACTACACATTCACGCAGGGTTGTGTTCAGCTACCTCCGTGACAAGGATGCAGTAGCCGAATTGTTTCGTGATGTTGCACCGAAGGTTGCGGACCGTCCGGGAGGTTACACACGCATCATTAAAACCGGTCAGCGTTTAGGCGACCGCGCAGAAATGTGCATGATGGAACTCGTGGACTTCAATGAATTGATGCTGGGCGGTGGAAAAGAAGGCAAGAAAGCCAAAACTACACGCAGGGCAGGCGGAAGAAAAAAAGCAACTTCTAAAACGGAAGCTGCTGAGTCCACTGATGAAACTTCAACTGAAGCAACTGCAGAAGCACCAAAGAAGAAAGCTGCACGTAAAAAGAAAACAGATAAGAGCGAGGAATAATCGCAAGCTGGAAATTACTCAAATACAAAACCCTGTAGGATGTTTCTTACAGGGTTTTTTAGTGATCAAAAATGGTCTGTGTTAATGAGGCGATCTTTTAAAAAATTTACCTTTCTCCATTAAAATGCCTAAACAAATTCCGATGTGAAAGAATGAAAAATTTAGTTTTTCATTGTAGATTTTTTGTAGGATAGTTGTAGTAAGGGTTCGCGACAAACCGATTCTCTGTTATTTCAACATTACAGTGGGTATTATAATATGCCGCTCTTAATCCCAATGACAATCTATTTCCAAATTCTTTGGAAACTTCAATAGACATATTGATATTGAAACTGCCGAACTCAGGATAAAGTGTGTATATTATTCTATCTTCATTTTGATTATGAAAGTACTCTGCTGCCGATTCTTTTGATCCACTGAAGAAGGAGTTGTCATTATATGAAATATTACGACTTGAATTTGATGTGCCGCATGTTACAAAAAGTTTCAAGTTGATCTTTACGGGAAGTGAATATTGGTAAAAAAATCCTCCATAAATCCCTAATATCTGTGGCGGTTGACTGACTCCGGTTGAGTCATTGTAATTCTTCAATTCATCAAATTTATCTCGTAAATAAGATTTTAATGATTGGTCGGTCATGTCCCAAATATCTAATTGTAAATTTATTACCAACCCTAAATGAACATTATTAAACAAGAAAGAAAAACCAGGCGCAACGCCCCAACTGGATGGACCAAGCATCTTTTTTAGATCTGCCAAGGGAATTAATTTATTGAAAGATATATTGAATGATATATCTGTCTTTTTCTCATGTTCAACCTTCGTTCCCAAAACGTCCGCGGAATCTGGTACCTGAGCCCATGATTTCGAATACTGACTAAGACAAAATATAATTATTAAGCATTTTAATATTCTAGAATTCATGAAATTCGGTTTTGGTTTTCCGTCGTCAATCAAAGCTAATCAAACTTTTTTCGGTAGGAAATTGCCAGCTGTACAATTGATTCGTATTTACGATCCTAGTTCTTCTTTACAAATGAAAACTGCTTAACAACGTAATGTTAAACATATTTAACCAATTCTTATCTTCGCCTCCCGAAATGAAATACTCCCCAGGCAAACCGGCAATATTATTACTCGAGGACGGAACTATTTTTCGCGGCAAGGCAGCCGGCTTTATCGGCACTACCACCGGTGAATTGTGCTTCAACACAGGCATGACCGGCTACCAGGAAATTTTCACTGATCCATCATATTATGGTCAGCTGCTTGTAGCTACCCATGTTCATATTGGTAATTATGGAATACATGCAGAAGAGGTAGAAAGTGAAAACATTAAAATAGCCGGGTTTATCTGCAGGTCATTCAATGTTCAATATTCACGCAAAGCTGCGTTGCAATCGATTGAAGATTATTTCATACAGCAGAAACTTGTTGCAATTTCTGATGTAGATACAAGGGCCATCGTTCGCCACATCCGTAGTAAAGGTGCGATGAATGCAATTATTTCATCTGCCGTGACTGACATCGATGAGTTGAAAGCTGAACTGGCGAAGTGCCCGCCCATGGAGGGATTGGAACTTTCTTCCAAAGTGAGTACGAAGCAACCTTATTTTTATGGCAACCCGAATTCTAAATATAAAGTTGCGTTGATGGACTATGGCGTGAAAAGAAATATCATTCGCAACCTCGCAGCGCGTGATTGTTATGTCCAGGTGTTTCCTTCCAATACTACTTTTGCACAAATAAAAAAATGGAATCCAGATGGAGTGCTGTTAAGCAACGGACCCGGTGATCCGGCAACCATGCATGATGCAGTGAATGAGGTGAAGGAAATGCTTAATCAAAACATGCCCATTTTCGGAATCTGTCTCGGCAACCAGTTGCTTGCAGAAGCCTGCGGTATTTCTACTTACAAAATGCACCACGGTCACCGCGGCATCAACCATCCTGTGAAAAACCTGGTAACAGGAAAATGTGAAATCACTTCCCAGAATCATGGCTTTGCTGTAAATGCGGATGAGATAAAAAAGTCTGACAGGGTAGTGGTCACACACATCAATTTAAACGATGATACGATTGAAGGCATCAGAGTAAAAGACAAAGTAGCTTTCAGTGTGCAATACCATCCGGAGGCGGCGCCTGGTCCACATGATGCCGCCTATCTTTTTGACCAGTTTACAGAAAGCATGAGTGCAGTGATGCAACATGCCTGAAATGGGTCTTTTTTAGCCATTCACCCTTCTTATCAGCCCGTTCAAAAAAATAGTTGGGAAAAATCCAGCTGATGGTTTATTTTTCTATCTTTGGGACTGAAAGGATTCACTAATTTTTTTCGATCCGTCAGAATTGAAATAGTTACAGGTTAAAGCCATATTTTGATGATGAAAATCTCTACTAAGTACCTCGGTTGTATTTTATTTTCCATCTGTCTTTTGTCGTGTTCCGTGTCAACGGCCCAGGTTGATATCAGGGCTGTCGGTGCACAAAATGTGAATAACAGAAAAGCTCAGGGTTTACTAACCGGCGCTGAAAAATATTCAAATTCACAAGCACAACCTCAGAACGCACGTATTGCCCTGCCTCCTCCACATGAGATGTCTGCACTATGTAATTGCTGGATTGATCGTGATGCATCTTGGCAGATCGGCCAGTTTGATTACCAGGGCGGAAGCGGTGGTCCGGGAGTTGCGCCTGATTACAGGAATGATGACTGGTCGACCGATGCAATTGTTCTTCCTTTTAATTTTTGCTTCTATGGGCAAACTGTTAATTCTGTTTACCTTAATAACAATGGTAACATTTCCATAGGTGCAACTTACGCGACTTTTACTGCTAATTCTTTTCCAAGTGCCAATTATGTAATGATTGCTCCCTTCTGGGCTGATGTAGATACACGGGGTGCACTAAGCGGATTGGTATATTATGAAGTAACTCCTACGCATGCCATTTTTCAATGGGAGAACGTTGGTTACTATGGAATACATGATGACTTGTTGAATACCTTTCAATTGATTATCACCGACGGAAATGATACGATCATTCCGCCGGGCGACAACGTTTCATTCTGTTACAAGGATATGCAATGGACAACCGGTGATGCTTCCAGCGGTGTTGGCGGCTTTGGAGGAACTCCGGCAACAGTTGGTATCAACCAGGGAAACGGAACAGATTATATTCAGGTGGGCTTATACGACCAGGCAGGTGCTGCATGGGATGGACCTTATGGAGCCAATGATGGCATTGATGCACTTGATAACCAATCCTACTTTTTTAATTGCTGTTTCAGTAACTCAAACATTCCACCGATTATCCGCTCAACTGCTGTCTGCGATACTTTGCGTCTTTGTGTGGGGGATACTATCCTGATAGAGGCTGATTTTTTATCGCCTGAAGTAGGACAAATTACTACCGCTGCAGTCAATACGAACGGAGTAAACGGAGTCAATGTACTCCAGCAAACAGCAGGCAACACAGCTCACATTCAGATTCAGATTATTGCTGACGCATCCAACATCGGTTACAATACAATTTATTTAATCGGAACAGATAATGGAGTACCGGCGCAGGTTACCAGTATTCCGATTATTTTTAATGTGCAGCCATCTCCTACCGCAGCGGCTACTTTTATTCCACCTTCACCAATTACACCGGGTACCGTGGTAACTTTTACAAATACTAGTACCGGACTTTTCAGCAACTGGGACTTCGATGACGGCACAACATCAACAACAAGAAATCCTGTCCATACTTTTAACAACCCGGGAACTTATTATGTAACACTGGTTTCAATGAACCCGAATGGTTGCACAGATACCCTGGTAATGCAGATTGATGTAATCAGTTGTGTGCTGGTTAACATCGTTACTGCTGCTACTGCCTGTGCAGGCGATCCGATATCATTTACATATACAGGTAATGCGAGTGGAGCAGCAGTTTACAACTGGAATTTCGGATCAGGTACTATTGTATCAGGCGCCAATGCAGGTCCAATAAATGTTGTCTGGAATACGGCAGGAAATTACAATGTATCGATAACTGTTTCTGATAATGGATGCACGTCAACGCCGGTGAATGTGCCTGTAACAGTGAATGCCAATCCGGTTGCTTCTTTTACTTCCACACCTTCCATTTGCGAAGGAGATACAACTCCAATTGCTTTCAATGGTACATCAATAGCAGGTGCTACATATAACTGGTATTTTCAAAATGGAAGTGTGGTTTCAGGATCTGGACAGGGACCTGTAAATGTTTCGTGGGCCGCTTCCGGTAATGACTCAATCGGATTGATCGTTTCTCAGAATGGTTGCACAGATACAGTCTCCAATTACCTGCTTGTAAACCCTGCGCCAACTTCTGTTTTCAATGTAGGGGCAGATGTATGCGTTGGAAGTGACCTCACTGTTACTTATTCAGGAACAGGAACTGCAGGAGCTACTTATAACTGGAACTTCGGTACCGGAACAATTGCTTCCGGATCCGGACAAGGACCATATTCGATTTCGTGGCCGCTGGCCGGAGCAACTTCTGTCACATTAACGGTTACTGAGAATGGTTGCGTTTCACCTCCTACCAATATACCTCTGAATGTAAACGCCAGTCCTGTCGCTGCGATTAACGGTACACCTTCACTTTGTGCAGGCGATCAAAACGTAATTACTTTCACAGGATCTGCCAGTGGAACTGCTACTTACAATTGGAATTTCGGAAGTGCAACAGTCATCTCCGGAAGCGGCGCTGGTCCATACACATTGAGTTGGCCGAATGCGGTTAATGACAATATTACACTCACCGTTGATGACAATGGTTGTACTGATAATACCACGTTTGCTGTTGCAGTTAACCCGATTCCGAATTCTCCATTCATACTTCCTGCAAGTGTTTGTGCAGGAAATGATGTGAATATTTCTTATACAGGTTCAGCTACATCAGGTGCAACTTATAACTGGAATTTTGCAGGCGGAATAGTTGTTTCCGGATCTGGTCAAGGCCCTTATGTAATCAACTGGAACGCACCTGGAAATCCGCAAGTCACTTTATCAGTTACAGAAAATGGATGTACGTCTCCTGTTTCTAACAATGCAATTGCTATTACAGCGGGACCTGTGGCTGCATTTACTGCAACACCTGCTCTATGTTTAGGTATTCAGAACAATGTAAACTTTACCGGAAGTGCAGGCGGAACTGCTGCCTGGAACTGGAATTTCGGATCTGCTACCGTACTTTCAGGTACCGGCAGCGGACCATACACACTTGATTATCCGAATGCAGGCAATTACAATATCAATTTAATTATTTCAGATAACGGATGTGCTGATACAGCCACCTTCACTGTGGTTGTGAATCCAATTCCGACATCTACCTTCACGCTGCCTCCATCAGTTTGTGACGGTGTGCCTATTACGATTAACTACACAGGTACCGGAACAGGTGCATCAAACTATGCCTGGACTTTTGGTGGCGGAACAGTTATTTCGGGAAGTGGTGCAGGACCATATTCAGTATCGTGGTCAGCTGCAGGCAATCCAAATGTTACGTTGTCCGTGTCGGAAAATGGTTGTGTTTCACCTTTGACAAATAATGCAATCGTAATCAATGCCCATCCGGTAGCCGTTTTTACAGGCACACCTGTGTTGTGCACAGGAGTTCAGAATACGATTACGTTTACCGGGTCAGCATCTGCCACTGCAACATATACATGGAATTTCGGTTCAGCAACTATTATCTCCGGAAGTAATGAAGGACCTTATGAACTCGAATGGTCAAGCGCAGTCAATGAAATTATTCACCTGACTGTTTCTGAAAATGGATGCAGTGATACCACCTCATTCGCTGTACTTGTAAATGCAATGCCGGTTTCAAACTTCCTGATGCAGCCTTCTGTTTGCGTCGGTGATGAAGTAACCGTTTCATTTACCGGAGTTGCATTGGGAAATGCAAATTACAACTGGAGTTTTGGTGGCGCTACCATTCAATCAGGAACGGGTGCCGGACCTTATACACTCGTATGGAATACACCCGGAAATCCAAATGTGTCGCTGACCGTTTCACAAAATGGTTGTGTGTCACCGTTGGCTACTGACCAGATCCTTGTTGCGCCTTATCCAGCTGCTATTGCCGGCAGCGATGCTATCGTTTGTTCAGGCATTGGTGTGCCGGTTGGGTTCAGCCCTGAGGTTGACGTTATTTATCAGTGGTCACCGGTGAACGACCTGGTTGATCCAACATCAAGCAGCACAACAGTTGCAACCAATAATTCTACTATTGTCACGCAAACTACAACGTATACGCTCACTGCAATCAATACCGCAGGTTGCGTCACGACAGATGCAGTTGAGGTAACTGTAAATCCAATACCTGTATTGACGTTCACAACCGGCGCGCAATGCTTTGAAGGAAACAGCTTCGGATACAGTGCAGGAGGAAACCTGATTCCGGGGGCAACATATTCATGGAGTTTTGGCCCGGGCGCAACACCTGCTTCAAGTGCTGACCAGGTCCCTGTGCCGGTAATTTATGATGCGCCGGGTACTTATCCGGTCACATTGAATGCCGTTTATAATAATTGCGTTGCTGCACCATATACTGATTCTGCTGTTGTATTTATCAGCCCTGTTGCTGACTTCTATCCGCTTGTTGTGGAAGGATGTGAGCCTCTGCAGGTGCCAACAATGAACCTGAGCACCGGTGATGACAACAGCTACAACTGGACATTTACAGATGCTTCAGAGTCGGGCGAAGAAACACCAACGCATACCTTCCAGCATGCCGGAACCTATTCTATTTCATTGCAGGCTACCACGCAGAATGGTTGTGTTGATGTGATTAATCTTGAGAATATCATCACCGTATTCCCGACTCCGGTCGCCAATTTCACTCCGCAACCGGCTGTGACCACCATTTGGGAACCGCTGATCCGTTTTGACAATTTCACTACGCATGGAGATGTCTATTCATGGACGTTTGGTGACAGTACTACTTCAGAAATATTCCGCCCTGATCATGAGTATAAGGACACAGGTACATTTGAGATAGTATTGTATGTTCAGACCTACCACGGTTGTGTGGATACCATTCGAGGAACAGTGAGAATTGAATATGGATATACTTTCTATGTTCCGAATGCGTTTACACCTGATGGAAATGGAGGAAATAATTTCTTCCAGGGATATGGAACTTCAGTGGAACAGTATGAAATGCACATCTTCGATCGTTGGGGTAAAAATATTTTCACTACTGAAAGCTATTTTAGGCCGTGGGATGGAACCTTCAATGGCGTCCCTGTACAACCTGATGTGTACGTTTACAAGATCAAGGTTCTTGACTCACTTGGTAAGCACCACGAATATGTGGGTAGGGTTAGTGTGGTGAGGTAGTTCAGTTTACGTTTGCATCAGCAATCTCTGAATCAGTAGCAAATCGTTCGATCTTATCCAGTAATTCCATCCGGACTACATCCAGACTGTAGAATCCAAATTCTTCAACAACTTTTCCGGTGATTAAATAACATCCTCTTCCGCGGAAAGGGAATTGCTGCAGTACGTCAGGAAAATGTGTGGTGTCAATCCATTTTCCTGCTTTGTCAAGAAAAGTTCCGAATGCCATGTTCTGTCCTTTCTTTGTGCGGGTCGGTTTTCGTGTAACCTGGTAGCCGGCGATAGAAACAATTTTTCCAAAGTGTTTTTTGAAATCTGCCGCAACTGCTATCATCGTTTCGTTGCCGGGCAGGCGGGGAGGGGCTTTGGCGAGCATGTCAAAGGGTGAAATTAAAGTAAAGCCAAGCATCTCCAATTCATCAAATGCATCGTCATATTTTCCATTGTATAAATCGGGAAGTTGGAATTTTTTGTTGCTTACCTCGAACAGTTCATTCCGCACTTCTGTCTTTTTTGAACCTCCCAGGATGGAATGAATATCCCAGAGCAATTGTTTCTTCGTTCTTCCGGTAAAACGAAACCCTCCGATGCGGATCAGCAGCCGCAGTTGATCAATGGAAATGGAAACACGTTTCATGAAATTTTCAAGCGAAGAATAATTTTCGTTCCGGGCACGTTCAGCCAGGATTTTTTCTGACGTGTTTGATTCCAGTTCCGCAACCAGGTGCAGGCCCAGGTAAATATCCCTGCCATAGATACAGGAGAGGTATTCGCTTTTGTTGATGTCGGGAAGGTTGATGGTTGCGCCCTGTTGCCTGGCTTCGTGAATATAAAACTCCACCCCGTAAAACCCGCCCCCGTTATTAATTACAGCGACCATGTATTCCAGCGGGTAATGTGTTTTGAGGTACATGCACTGGTAACTTTCCACTGCATACGATGCACTGTGTCCTTTGCTGAAGGCATAACCGGCGAAGGATTCAATCTGTCTCCATACCTCTTTGGTAACGTTTTCATCGTATTGCTTTTCCCTGCAATTGTCAAAAAACTTTTTTTCTACTTTTTGGAATTCTTCCCTTCCCCTGTATTTGCCGCTCATGCCGCGGCGCAGCATATCTGCTTCTCCGAAGGTGAGGCCGGCAAAATAATAAGCGACCTTAATCACATCTTCCTGGTACACCATCACGCCAAACGTATCATGGAGGATTTTATATACGGCATCGGGCGTATTGAACGTAGGAGGCTTTCCTTTGAAACGCAGAATGTACTCACGCATCATTCCCGAAGCAGCAACGCCCGGGCGGATAATGGAACTGGCAGCTACAAGGTCCAGGTACGTTTTTGCTTCCAGCTTTGTAAGCAGCATTCTCATCGCCGGGCTCTCCACATAGAAACATCCCATCAGGTTGGCTGTCTGCAGGTTTTTCCTGACGGCTTCATCCTGTTTGAATTGTTCTACCTGGTGGATATCAATCTCATGACCGGTATTTTTTTTTACGAGTTGAACAGCGTCCCTCACTTTTCCCAAGCCACGCTGCGCCAGAATGTCAAACTTATACAACCCGACATCTTCCGCTTCCAGCATGCTGAATTGCGTGAGCGGAAAATTTTTCGGTGGAAGAATGGTGGCTGTATAATGATGAATGGATTTATCAGAAATCAGGATGCCGCCTGCATGGATGCTGAGGTGACCCGGGAAAGAGTAGAGCAGTGATCCGTATTTTAAAATGAGTTGCGCAATATGGTCGGGCGTTTCATTGCTTTTCCTGTTCTCCAGCAGGCAGTCAATTTCTGCTTTCGGCAAACCGAAAACTTTACCAAGCTCACGGGTAACAGCATTGTCCTTCATTTCACTGTATGTTGCCAGCAAAGCCACGTGGTCCTTGTATTTGATGCCATAAGGTGAACGGTAAAAAATATAATCAATCACATCGTCACGCTCATCAGAAGAAAAATCGATGTCGAAGTCGGGCGGATTGGTCCTGGAAGGATTGATAAACCGTTCAAAGTAGAGGTCCAGCTCAATGGGATCTACATCGGTAATTTTCAGCAGGTATGCCACCATTGAATTGGCACCACTTCCACGCCCTACATAAAAATAATTTTTCTGTTGCGCATATTTTACAATGTCATGGTTGATGAGGAAATACGAAGTAAACCCCTGTGATGTTATAACACCGATTTCCTTTTCATAGCGCGCCGCAATTTTTTCACTTTGCTGCGGATAGCGATAGGCCAGACTGTCCTTGCATAATTGAATCAGTAATTCATGGTCATCTTTTCCTGAGCCGGTGAAATATTTCAGGTTTTTATTTTTCCCGAAGTCAAAATCGATGTGGCATTGTTCCAGGAGTTTTTCAGTATTGTAAAGCAGCGAAGGGTAGTCGTGGTAGATGAGAGCCAGTTCATTTTGGGTGTACATGACTTCACCGGGGTCTGCCTGTTCCCGAATTTCCAATTTGCTTAAGAGTGTATTCCCGTCCATGGCCCGAAGCAGCCTGTGCATGTTAAACCCGGTTTTATTTCTGAAAGTGACTGGGGCAAGCACAACAAGCTTGTCGGGCTGTTTTTTGTGATTGTAAAAATTGAGGCGAAGCAAATCGGCCGGTTTGATACCGAGGAATTCATTTTCTCGTAATGAAATCAGCCCGCCTGGATAAGGATAAATTACAAAAGCATGGTTGAAAGCCGGTGCGCGTTCCGGAATCAGGGTGCCGTTATGCAAATGGTGGGAGAGAAAAGCATTCAACTCACAAAAACCATCCATATTTTTGGCGATGCCGATAAATTTTTGTTCAGCTCCATTCCTGAAATCAATTCCTGCAACGGGATCTATTCCATGGTTTTTTGCCAGCCGGAAAAAATCAAGCACGCCGGATGTATTGTTGATGTCCGTGAGGGCAATTCTCCGGATACCTTTTTTACTTGCATCCTCCAGCAGTTCTTCAGGGCTGATGGTGCCGTATTTGAAAGAGAAATAAGAATGACAATTCAGGTACATGGTCAATTTTCATTTTGTAACCAATTAGTTAGTAACTATTAGGTTAGTAACTAATTGGTTATTAATTCGTATATTTGTAAAAAATCAGATAATGGACAAACCTTTCGTTTATGGCAAGCTGGCCGGGGTTGATTATTTCACCAACCGTTCTGTTGAGATGAAGTCACTGGCCGGGAATTTTTTGTCAGGGATCAATACAATTTTGATTTCTCCGAGACGCTGGGGCAAGTCTTCGCTCGTGTGGCATACTGCTTTATCCGTTCAACGGAAGCATAAAGAGATTCGCTTCTGCTTTATTGATCTGTTTAATGTGCGCACAGAAGAAGAGTTTTATGAGGCTTATGCCAGGGAGTTGATCAAAGCAAGCGCCACAAAATGGGATGAGCGGATAGCAGGGGTGGGGAAATTCTTCAAAACCCTGATTCCTCAGCTTTCAGTGCCGCTGGATCCTCAGCATGATTTATCATTGGGTTTTGAATGGAAGCAGCTTAAGAAAAATCCGGATGAAGTGATTGACCTTGCAGAAAATATATGCCGCATTAAGAAAATGAAGCTGGTTGTCTGCATTGATGAGTTCCAGAACATTTCCAATTTTGAAGCACCCCTGAACTTTCAGAAAAAATTGCGTGCGCACTGGCAGAAACACAACCTGGCTACCTATTGCATCTATGGCAGCAAACGCGAGATGATGGCCACGATTTTTGAAAACCGTTCCATGCCATTTTATAAATTCGGGGATGTTATTTTCCTGGAAAAAATAGAAACAGCACACTGGATTCCCTTTATCGTTAAACGGTTTAAGACCACCGGCAAATCTATCAGCGAGGAGCTTGCCGGGAAAATTGCAACCCTGATGGACAACCATTCTTATTTTGTGCAGCAACTGGCTCATGAAACATGGCTTACGGCCGGAAAGAAATGTAAACCAGCAGACGTTGACGAAGCGGTAGAAAACCTACTCAACAAGCTTTCCATGCTTTACCAACGCGAAACCGACCAACTCTCCAATACACAGCTGAATTTTTTAAAGGCGCTGAGCAATGAAGAAACCCGCTTTAGTACTGCAGATGTAATACTTCGCTACCGCCTGGGCAGCTCTGCAAACGTGGCAAAAATAAAATCGGCCCTGGAGCAGAAAGAGATCATTGACACGATGGGACCCACCATTCAGTTCACAGACCCTATGTATAAGGCTTGGTTTAAGAAATTTGTAACCGGCAATTACGCGCGTTAAATTTGGGTTTGTACATTATTTCAAAGAACAATTATTGCAGCAATCTCCTCCCAAGGATAAAACTTCAGGGATTTATTTTGCGCTTCACCGGAGAATTACTCAGTCCATTGAAAGGATTGAATCCTCTCAATGAGAAACTCAATGC
>JBDTTM010000049.1:0-15290 GCA_039930605.1 Bacteroidota bacterium | reverse complement strand
TTGTACCGGAAAAGTGTTCCGTTGAAAAACTTACGCCTTGGGCGGCGGTATGTTAATCTGAGAAAACGTAAATGGAACAGAAAAACTGTGATCGGTAGGGTAGTCCATTGAATGCATCTGATCCTTAAAAGAGCAATTCAACTCAGGCACTATAAAAATAAAAGAGCACATCATTTTGCTCATTGAATTCGGATCAGGGGAATTATTCTTTTTTGGATTGTTGTGCTTTGCCATTTCAGCAAGCTCATTGAGCAGGTTAAACCTGTCATCTAAATTTTTTATATGTTGTTCATGCGAAATAGTCCAGACTTTTTTTGCTGCATACTCCAAGATTGCCGGGGCAAACGGAGTGGCAAAGGAACCGAGGTAAAAGAAAATGAGAATCTGGGCAATATTTTTTTTCACAGGAAGACTGGTGTCACTTTAGGAAACATACGCAAGAAAGGAGGTCTTGGATTTACGTGGCTCAAAACCCGACTTCTGCCTTCAATTCTCTATTTGTGTTATTTCATCAATGGTATCTTGCTGATTGAAATGAGGAATGCAAGTAGATGGGTTGGGATAAATGAGGAGCAAGAAATCTACCTGGTCTACATTTAGCAGGACAGTGAGGTTGCATATTTAAAATTGATTTATCGGTGGAGATAATGAAGCAGCGAGAATGAAATTGTTGCATAGATGACGAAGATGACAGCAATGCAGATGATGGTGTATGCTTTTTTGCTCATTTCATTTTTTAATTTTTTCATGATGCAAATTTTCCTACTCAATGAATTATCACGAGTTGTTTTGTTTCGGAATGATGGCGGGAAGTGATACGAATGATGTAGATTCCTGCGAGTAGAGTGTGAATATCCACTTCACGCGTACGCCGCTTATCAAGTGATAAGGAAGAAACAGCCAATAACTTTTCTCCTGCACCTGAATTTATAAAAGTACTTATGTGATAGTTGCTACGATCATACAAGAGAAGGTCCTGAATACCATCCCCGTCTAAATCGATATTGCTCCAAAGCGCAAAGTTTATTCCCCCAGCCCATGGGTTTTGCAAAGGGACTGTGTTTTCAGTTACAGGAATATTTAGTTGAAGATTGAAGATTGGTGATTGTGCGTTGGCAAAGCAGGAGATGAACAAGAAAATAAAAGAGAAGTAGTTTTTCATTTTGCCAGACATTCTTTGGTAAGTAAAAATGAGATTGAATCATTTTCAAAAATCGAGTTCTTATCGCAGAAGCCGGCATTTACAAGTAAGACCTGGCTATACAAAACTGTATTTTCAGATGGTTGTATCTGGCTAAATGAAGACAGCACGTTTTTTTTGATGCTGATAATTTTATTGTTGGGCGCGATAAATAATATGTCAAAGGCTTGATGCCCGGCTTTTAAATGGAATGGCTGTATGGCTTCGCTTTCAAAAATGTAAAACATACCACATGAGTCGGGCATTGTATCCTGATACGTTAAATGCTGATGGGATATCCATGCATTTGTTTCAATTGAAGAGATGGAAATTACCTTCTTTGTTAGACTGTTGACGAAAAATAACAGCTCTCCTATATTAACAGTAGGATTATAAGAACAGGCTGAACTAAACGCGACAATGTTTATGATCAGTGCGCTGGTTCTTAAGTAAACTGCTTCATTATGCATAGATTTAAAATGCGTTGAGGATTTATTTTTAAAAAGAAAGGCAGCTTTTTCAGGACTGCCTTTCAATCCTAAGAATTATGAAAAAAAACTATTTTTGTTTATGGCTTCGGCAATTCTTATTTAAGAAGATTTTTCACCAAAACCGATTGGAATATTCTAATTTTATTTAGATAGCACTAATTTTCATCGTTTTGCTTTTTAACTTTTGTTCTTCCGGTAACCGAAGCAGGAGGTCACACCAAATGAACACTCCTGCTTCAGACATTTTGAGATTGTTTAACCATACCGGAATTTTCCTTATTAGAAATTATAAACCAAACCCAGTGTTGCATTGAAATTCCCAATGGATTCATTGTAGGTAGTTAGGTTGCGAAACAAACCGTCTGTGGGATTATTCAGGTTTGAATACTTAATATCAACACTCTGTTTTGCATTCAGATAATCGAGACGTACTGCTGCACCAATGTGTTTTGTAAATGCATAACGCATACCCGCGCCCAATCCTAATGCAAGACCACCACCTGAAGATGCTTCCTGAATGAGAGGAGTATCCGCAGCATCTTCGAGCTGCACTTTTATTTCAGGAGTTGTTAAGCCGGAATACCCAATCATGAAACGGAAATCAACATTGAGTTTATTGATCGGTAACGTGTAATAAAATGCCGGAAGGATATTGAACATTTTGTATGAGCCGATAGTCATAGTTACTTCGTCAACAGCAAATGCCTCTACATAACCTGCTGATAAAACATCCTGACCTGTTACTCCGTAAGTTGAAATGTTGAACATTAAACCTGCTCCAATATTCTTATTAAAGAAGTAAGCACCATCAATTGCAAATGCAGGTGCGCCTGATTTTGCAAACCCTTGCGAGAGATTTAAGTAATCATCTCCTTTGGTAATGTTGCCAAAGATTGATGAGTATCCGCCTGAGATGCCGATGTATCCTTTAGAATCCTGTGCGGATACATTTATGAATGCAGCGAAGATGATTACTGCAACAACAACTAGAATTTTATTTTTCATTTTGACAATGTTTAAGAATTAATTGATAACGTTTACCTGGAAGTTTACATCAAGATCTGTAGAACCCGGATCGCACGAACCGTTTTTTACATTGGGCTGATGCCTTAAGATGACCTCCAATGTTCCGATGCTTGTGTTGATGGTAGTGAAATTGTTTTTCAAGCCGATTGCAAGTGGAGGATTGTTAGTATCATGATCTGTTCTTGTGATGGAAAAATTATTTCCGAGTGATGAGGAAGTATTGAAACAGAACAGGTGATAATTTCCTCTTGAAAGAACATCTGCACCAATGTCTCCGGCAGGGTTGGTTGTTTCATCAAGAAGTCCGATAGATACATTGTACACTGAATTCTTTTTGAGATTGAGAATTGCCTGAGAGGTGTCAGGCGGCAATGTATCTTCGGGAGTTAAATCTCTCCATGTACCAATAACCGTATCAAACGGGGCTGACGAATTGATACACGTTAGAATGGTTGTCGTGAGAAATTCATTTCCGGGAGGTGCGGGCGTAACGGTTTGTTCCTCCTTGTTGCAAGATGCTACTGTGAGCATTGCAGCAACGATTGCTACAAAAGCAAACGCTGATAATTTGAAGAATGATTTTTTATACATAACTTTTTTGTTTTTAAAATTTAATTGTTTGATTTATTATTAATTAATTGAAACAGAATTTGAATTATTTAGAAATACTTACCGAGAATCCTACATCTAAATCAACTGAACCCGTTTCGCACGAACCATTTTTACAATTGGGCTGATGGCGCAATACAATTTCAAGCAAGCCATTACTTGGGTTTGTGGTTATGAAATTGTCTTTAAAACCAATAGGCAACGGTGGATTGTTCGTGTCAAGGTCCGTTCGTGTAATGGCAAGATTAATTCCAAGTGAAGCTGAAGTGTAAAAGCAGAAGATATTATAATTAGCTCCTACAATAATCGCTTCTCCTATCTCTCGCGGAGGAATCCTGGTTTCGTCAAGTATTTCTATTGAAACTTTATAAACCGTATTCTTTTTCAGGATAAGAACAGCGAGAGAAGTATCAGGAGGATTGGTATCGTCCGGTGTTAAATCTCTCCATGTACCTGAAATTGTATCATAAGGAGCAACCTTATTTATACAGGTTAGTTTGATAGTTGTCACAAGCCCATGTCCAGAACCCGGAGGGGCTAAAACATTTATTGTCTCCGGTTTCTCGCATGATTGCAGCCAAAGCAACATGGTTGCACTTGCAAGCATTGCAATTCTTATAGGAAACAACTTTGTCATTTTCATCTTATTAGTTTTCTTTTGTTTTATTCCTAATAATCTGAAATGGAATTTGAATTTTTAATTGAAAACTACGCCCGGGATTGTTGGCATAGTAGCGGAAGAAATTCAGGTAGTCGCGGTAAGCGGTGTTCAGCAAATTATCTCCCTGCACGCTGATGTTTATTTTTTGCTTCGCCACAGGAATGGATAAACCAATACCGGCAGTTAGCAACGAATAACTTTTTGGCGGAGGAACGAAATCGCTGTTGGCAGGCACGCGCGTTTGTTCGGGCACATACATACCACCTGCATTGATGAACACATCAGTTAATCTGCCAATAGATTTCCAACGGTATTCTGCTGTGAGTTGAAAACGTTGCGGAGGAACTAAGATCAAGTATCCGTGTGTTCTCATATCATTTGCAAAAACCATTGTTGCCTTTGGCTCTAACTGCAAGTGTTTTGTCAAATGCCATTTTGCATCCACATCCACTCCTTTGTATAAGGCATCTGTTTGTCTGAAATAAAATTTCGGAAATGCGCCCACGTAATTTTTCACATAATCACCCGGACTTGGCTGCAGATAAATGTAGTTGTAAATGAAGTTGACATACCCGCCCAACTCTATTTCAATCGCGTTGCTTTCGTAACGGAGTGATGCAGAGAAGTTGTATGCCTTTTCAGCTTTCAAGTTGCTGTCGCCAATCTCAAAGGTTGAAGTGTTGCCGTGAATTCCCAACACATACAATTCATATACTGAAGGAGCGCGCCACGCATTTCCTGCATTTGCATTGATGCTGAACTTTGGAGAGATACGATAAATTGCACCGAGCGTTCCTGTTGCATTGTTGTATTGCTGAGTGGGGGTTTCTACTTCGAGTGAGTTGTTGTTCGACTTGTACTCACGCTGCCACTTGTAATCGTAGCGAACACCTGCTTCAAGAGTTACTTTTTCCTTTATCCATTTTTCGATGATGAATATTCCACCACCATAATTTCTGAAATTCGGAACGAGAGAGCGATAACCCAATCCCTTGAACACATTTCCCTGGGTGATGAAGTCAGCGCCGATGCTGCCTGTAAGATGATGCCACGACTGATGTTCCCACAATAATTCAGCAGTGCTTGTGATCAACTGGAAATACACTTGAGGTGTATTAGAGAGATCAACACCACTGCTTGTGTAAGGAACATGGAAATCGAATTCCTCTCTCACATCTTTTTGCCTTGCATAAGTTGCACTCAACTTTCCGATGCCGATGTTTTTAAGATAGGCCGATGCTTTCAGCAAATCATGATTGACGGTTTGGTATCCTCTTTTTATAGTATAAGAGAATCCGTAATCTTCCACGGGCTTTTCACCGTTGAATGTTTGGAGCAATTCAGTAGGGTTGCCAACATGAGAACCTGTATAGATTCCAATGTCAGTATTGAATTTGCTGTAATACACCGTTACTCCGTAGTGTTCCCTTTCGTAGCCAACACTTCCGGAATAATTTTTCTCACTCAATCCCGTGTTGTCCAAATAATAGTGTGGTGCGTGTAGATTGCCTGCTTTGCGATACGTTCCCTGCAATCGAAAACTTAAGCCGGAAAGTTTTTTATCTAACGCACCTTGCAGAATTCCTGAGCCACAATAGAGGCGACTGTTGTCCATTCCTACAATATTGAGTTCTCCACCTAAACTTTTTTCTTTTGGCAATTCAGAAGGTTCAACAAGCACGACTCCTCCAATTGCGTCAGCGCCGTAGCGGATACTTGCTGCTCCTTTTATAACAGAAAGTTTTGTTGCAATGAAAGGGTCAATCTCGGGTGCATGTTCGCTGCCCCATTGCTGCCCTTCCTGCCTTACGCCATTATTTAGAATGAGAATACGGTTGCTGTGCAAGCCGTGTATTACAGGTTTTGCAATGGTCGGTCCTGAATGAATTACATCTACACCTGCGATCCCTTTAAGCGCATCGCCCAAATTTTCTCCGCGCGTTTCCTGCAGTTTTGCTCCTGAGATTTCTGTTTTTGTAACGGTCTCTATTTCCTGTTTATGTATCTTCTGTGCATCTACATGCACTTCCTGCAAATGGACTTCATCAGATTTTAGAAAGAGCTTTATTATTCTGTCAGCAGTTACATTAATCAGCGTATCTAATTTTCTGTAGCCAATCAATGATGCTTCAAGATGATAACTCCCTTCGCAAATAGTTGAAATAGAAAATTTGCCTTGCTCATCCGTTGTTACACCTTTACTTGTGTTTAATAAACCAACGGCAACAAAAGCCAACGTCTTGCCATCGTCAGCACAAATAACAGTGCCTGACACTGACAAGTTACAATTGGTTTGCTGCGCAAAACCTGACGAATAAAGAATCGAAGTTGCCACTACGGCAACCGCAAACTTTTTTCCTGATACCATGCGGAAGATTTAAAAGCATTACACGGCTTAAGCCGCTATGCATAGTGAATAATTAAAAAAAGAAAAACAGGAATCAGGAAAGTGCCGGCGGTCCCCGCAATTGGACAAAAAAGGAGCGAAGCGAAACATGCTTTTGCACCGTGGTATTGGGGAAGAAAAACGAAGAAGAACTTATAGTAAATAAGAAGGGAGATACTTCATGATAAAACTGCGGCGAAGCGAGTTGCAGAGATTCGCAGTGTTGGTGCTCCCTCTCAACATGATGTTTGCAGGAGTGGTGACAGGCTACATCTATGCTATCTTCATGATGAGTAAACTCATGTAGCAATTCCTGCGGTGCCACTGAAAACAGGAACACCAGTAAAAGAGAAAGGGATGATATGCGTTGAACGAGTTTCACCTTAAGAAGATGTGCAAATCTAAACTAAAAAAAAGTTAAATCGCAAGTATGCTGGAAACAATTAACAGAAGATTAAGAACGGATAAATACAGTTTTGAAGAGACTAAGCGCTAACGCCAGAAATCTATGTAGGATTGTAAATTATACTCTGCTATTTGATTTTGTAATTTGGCATCTGTAAGCGAATCGGAGCCGGGCTCTGCTGGAGAGCAACTCAAAAAGGAATAGCTTATTCCGATAGCATTTACAGGGGACAGATTTTCTACCTCTATTTTTTATTACCGCATTCGGCATGATGCCTTATAAAACTCATTTTCTAATTCAAGGATTCTCAGTTTGAGTCGTTGCCCAAAGATATCAAAGCAAAAGCCCTTACCAAGAATTTTTCAGATTTGTTCTCAGAAAATGAAAACGAAGAGGTCTATCAATACCGCAGCAACCAGAAACCAGAATGTGATCCGCATAGGGGCAACAGCTATCAACATCACTTCCACGAGTCCTGTGGAAAGGCCTACTATTGCCAGTATAAATAAACTGTGCTGCACAGATACTGCTGCAGCAAATCCTCCCAGGCATGCAGCCAAAACCAGGAAAACGGGCGTCATCCCGAAGCGGTCTCTTTCAAGAGCTTGCCAGAATGGAACCAGGCTTAAGTTGCTAATTGGTTTAACAGAGGCAGAATGTGCCGTTGTAAAAACATAATTGATTGTAGTATCCATTTTTTAAAGTTTAAAGTTAAAATTTATTGATGTAAAATTACCGTCATATCGAACTTTCATATATGAGGATTATCAGTTGTGTTGTATGATTGATCTCATTCGTTTATAAAATTTCAACATTTGAAAAATTATTGTGAGAAACTGCTAGATTTTGTGTGGAAGTTTGGGCAAAAGCCACCACTTGATTAAATGATAAAGCAAACATCAGGAACAGATTTTTCATTTGATTCTGAATTTATGCTTTAAAAATAATGAAGTGCACCGAGATTGAAATTCATGACCTGGGTCATTGTATCTTATGACCTATCTCATCTTTAAAAGTTGTACTTTGTTTCACTTTTACCACTCATAATAGTGGCCAAATGCAATGGAATCAAAGAATGGAAGATAATATTTATACTTGCTGACGACATTAGGGGTAGCGTGAAATAACCAGAAAGTAAAATTTGAAAGCATTCCGGAAATCAAATTGCAAGAAAAGGTGTTTGGTAATAAGTTTTAACCGGGAATTAATTTTTAAGAATAGAACGATTTAATGCAGAACGATTCTTCTGATAAAGGTTTAATAAGTTTGCTTTCACCGGGTATGAGGAATTTCTTCAATGAATCCGGCGAGATGGCTGGATTTGCAGGAAGGTTCTTTCGGGAATTTCTGTTTCCACCTTATGAATTTAAAGAAATCATCCGGCAGTCATTTGAGATCGGATATCGCTCCTTACCTCTTGTCGGGCTTACTTCATTCATCATCGGGCTCGTCTTTACACTTCAATCGCGCCCTACACTGGTTTCGTTCGGAGCAGAGGCGTGGCTGCCTGCCATGGTCAGCGTCAGTATTGTGCGCGAAATCGGCCCTGTAATTGTCGCCCTGATCTGTGCTGGAAAAATCGGATCGAGCATTGGAGCTGAATTAGGATCCATGAAAGTGACAGAGCAGATTGATGCCATGGAAGTGAGTGGCAACAATCCGTTCAAATACATTGTGGTTACCCGGATTCTCAGTACAACATTGATGCTTCCCATTCTTGTTACCATTGGTGATTTCATTGCACTCATAGGTTCTTATCTTGCTGTAAACATAGCAGGAGGTGTGAGCCTGACACTCTTCTTTCACCAGGTGTTTCAAAATATTTCATTCGCTGATGTAATTCCTTCCTTCGTAAAATCTTACTTTTTCGGCTTTGCAATCGGGCTTGTAGGATGTTACAAAGGATACAATTCGAAAAAAGGAACGGAAGGAGTTGGACGATCAGCAAACTCATCAGTTGTAGTTGCGTCTGTACTTGTATTCATTCTTGATCTTATAGCTGTGCAAATAACAACCTTCTTCGGATTATTCTAATGGAAACAATCCTCAAGGAAACTTCTTCAAAAATATCTCCCCGTGAATATGGTGAGCCGATTATCGAGGTCGCTCATCTTAAAAAATCGTTTGGAGATAATCATGTGCTCAAAGATTTCAATCTCACCATCCGGAAAGGAGAGAATGTTGTTGTAATTGGAAAATCAGGATGCGGAAAATCTGTTCTCATAAAATGTATTGTCGGACTGTTGAAATATAGTGGAGGGTCAATAAAAGTTTTTGGAAAAGAAATCAATTCATTGAAGCACCAGGAGCTTGATGAGTTGCGATCACGGATCGGTTTTGTATTTCAGAACAGTGCTTTGTACGACAGCATGACCGTTAGGGAAAATCTTGGGTTCTCTTTGAGAAGGCATGGGAAGCACAAATCGAAGGAGGAAGTAAAACAATTGGTGGAGGAAACTTTGGAAAATGTAGGTTTGCTAAAAGCCATTGACATGATGCCATCAGAACTATCAGGAGGAATGAGAAAGCGTATCGGACTCGCGCGTTCGGTAATCATGAAGCCGGAAATTATCCTTTATGACGAGCCCACTACGGGACTCGATCCAATCACGGCAAGAGAAATTACAGATCTTATGCTCGATATGCAGCGGAAGTACAACATCTCTTCAATCATTATCTCACACGATATGCACTGTGCAATGCATACAGCCAACCGTCTTACTGTAATGATTGACGGAATCAATTATTCGGATGGTACATTTGATGAACTTAAAAACCTCAAAGATCCTGAAGTGCATGCATTCTTTGAAAACGAATAAGTATGGAAAAAGAAACTTCTCATAATATTAAGCTAGGCATTTTTGTAGTAACCGGCATCGTAATCCTCATTCTTGGGTTATATTTTATCGGTGAAAACCGAAACATGTTCGGAAAAACGTTTACACTTTATGCAAACTTTCAAAATGTGAGTGGATTGCAAACAGGAAACAATGTTCGCTATGCAGGTATTGATGTTGGTACGGTACAGAAAATCGAAATTCTTAGTGATACACTCGTTCGCGTGGAGATGAGCATTGAAGAGAAATTAAAAAAAGTAATCCGCAAAAACTCCCGGGCAACAGTGGGCACTGACGGGCTGATGGGAAATACACTCCTCAACATTGAAACCGGAACCTCTGCATCGCCATTGGTAAATGATGGGGATGAACTTGCAAGCATTCATGCGGTGAATACCGAAGAGATGTTGAGGACTCTTGATTTCACAAATGAGAATGTAGCCACTATCTCATCCAATCTAAAAAATATTACAGATAACATTTATAAAAGCAAGGGTACACTTTATACAGTATTAATGGACACCACTCTCGCAGGCAACTTTCAGCATACCTTAAATAATATTGAAAACGCGAGTCTCAATCTTACGAACATAACCAGTGATTTTTCAGCCATGACTACTGATCTGAAGCAAGGCAAAGGATTGCTCGGCACGCTGCTTAAGGATTCCGTAATGACAGACCAACTTCAACAAGCTGTTGCTGAAGTAAAATCAAGTGGAGAACGCATCAATGCTTCTGCTGCCGAGTTGCAACTCACGATGCAGAAGATAAACAATGGAAACGGAACCATCAGCACTTTACTGAATGATACCGCCACTGCAAATCATTTAAAGAGAAGCATGGTTGATATTGAAAATAGTGCCCGAAATTTTAATGACAACATGGAAGCACTTAAGCATAGTTTTCTGTTCAGGAGTTACTTTAAGAAAGAGGCGAAAAAAAACAGTAAACCTTCTTCCAATTAAAGATAGTATCGAACGCTGAAGTATTTTTAATAGCTCGAGATACATGGACAATCATAAAACCGCCATAAGGACATCTTACTTCAGTATTGCTGTTAATACATCAATGGCTCTTATAAAATGGATTGCCGGCTATTTCGGAAATTCCTATGCCTTAATTGCAGATGCCATTGAATCCACCACCGATATTTTTTCTTCTCTTCTGGTCCTCTTCGGACTTAAGTATTCGAACAAACCGGCAGACGAAAATCATCCCTATGGTCATGGGCGAGTAGAGACACTTGTCACTTTCTTAGTAGTTGGCTTCTTAATAATCTCAGCTACCGTCATCGGTTATGAAAGCATTATCCATATAAGAACTCCCCACGATCTTCCAAAGCCATTTACTCTTTATATTCTCGGAGTCATCATTATCTGGAAGGAAATTTCATTCAGGTTTGTAATTAAAAAAAGCAAACAGACAAACAGTTCTTCTTTAAAAGCGGATGCATGGCATCACCGGAGCGATTCAATTACTTCGATAGCTGCATTCATCGGAATTTCCATTGCATTATATTTCGGTAAAGGATACGAGGCAGCAGATGATTGGGCGGCTCTTTTCGGTTCTGCTTTTATTTTTTACAATAGCTACAGGATTTTCCGGCCTGCCCTTGGAGAATTAATGGATGAGCATCTTTATGATGACCTGGTTGCCTCAATCAGGCAGGTGTCATCAACAGTAGAGGGAATAATTACAACAGAAAAATGCTTTATCCGTAAAGCTGGTTTAAAATATCATGTTGATCTGCATGCTATTGTTCACGCAGACATTACCGTAAAAGAAGGTCATACAATATCTCATAACCTCAAAGATACTCTGCATGAAGAGTTACCTGAACTGGGGCATATTTTAATTCATATTGAGCCGGGTGAATAATAGAACCAGACTAACCAACTTTTAAGTATCAATGTACTGCCAGCACGTTTACTTTTTCTATTCCCTTCAGGTGAAGTTCAATATGTCGGTTATGCGCTTTGTTATGAAACTCGCTGATAATTTCCAGGATGTCGTAGTCAATGAAGTTACATTCGCTCCCGTCAATAGTGAGCATGGTATATTCCGGAATCCTGTCTAATGATTTTCGCAGATTCACTTTATTCAGAAAAGTAACATTGCTGTTGAGTTTTATTAAACAAGTATGAATTCCCTGGTATTGCGTTTCGGTGATTTTATATTCAGCTTTAAAGTTATTGCGCACGATATAGTAAACTGAAATAAATAATCCGATGCAAACACCAATAAGCAAATCAGTAGAAAGAATCGCAATGATGGTTATTAAAAAAGGCAAAAACTGTTTCCATCCCAAACTCCACATGTTGCGGTAAAGTTTTGGCTTCGTCAGGTTATAACCTGTTATAATAAGAATTGCCGAAAGTGATGCGTAGGGAATTTTGTTCAGTAAGAAAGGAACAAGCAGTACAGCGAGTAAAAGAAAAAAACCATGAGTAAATGCGGAAAGCTTTGTTCTTGCTCCTGCATCCACATTTGCTGCTCCTCTCACAACAACTGCAGTCATGGGAATTGCCCCGAATAGTCCGCACATCATGTTGCCGATTCCTTGTGCGACAAGTTCACGGTTAACAGGAGTAATTCTGTTCCGCCTGTCTAATTTATCAATTGCTTCAATGCAGAGAAGTGTTTCCAAAGTGGCGAGCAACCCGATAATAAGACCATCCTTCCAGATTTCTGCTGTGGAAAACAGTTTAGTGAAGTCAGGAAAAGAAATGGCAGCAAACGCATTTGGAGGAATATTTACGAGTTGTGTTTGCTTTAATGAAAATACAGATGCTGCATCAGTGAATATTATATTCGCGATGATTCCAGTTACAACAACTAAAAGCGGAGCTGGAATTATTCTTAATTTCTTCGCGAAGGGCAACTGCAATAGTATGAGAATGACAAGTGAAACAATTGTAATTAATATTGCCCCTGCTGCAATATGATGATTGAAGGTTTCAAAATTGCCGAGGAAATTTCTTGTAGAAAAAAGGTTCAGAAAACCACTCGTCCAGAAACCAGGTTGATCGTATCCAAGTGCCAAAGGAATCTGCTTGGAAATAAGAATGATACCTATTGCTGCCAACATTCCCTTGATCACCGATGAAGGAAAATAATTTGCAATAGCTCCAAGTTTGAAAATTCCGAGGAGAAGTTGAAATAAACCGGCTACCATTACAGCAAGCAGAAAAATCCTGAAGTCACCAAGTGAGATAATTGAAGCAGCTACTATGGTTGTTAATCCTGCAGCGGGCCCAGATACTGCGAGTTGCGATCCACTGATTAATGCAACAACAAGTCCACCTATGATACCTGATAAAAGTCCCGCGGAAAGCGGTGCGCCTGATGCCAACGCAATTCCGAGACAGAGTGGAAGTGCAACGAGAAAAACCGAAAGCCCGGCAGGTAAATCGTGCTTGAGCCAAATGATTTGATAATATTTTATCGTCCGTCTCATTCAGATTAAACTAAATTATTAATGAACGACCTCGCAGCAAGCTGCGAGGTATCTAGTGAAATTCTCCGAAGCCCTTACCCTCCTTCGCCAAGGCTACGGAGGGTTCTCCTCGCCTTCATCCCCGTAGCAAGCTACGAGGGATTCGGCGAAGGAGAATAAATCTTTCTCAGACTTTCTCTTTCATTGAAGTATAAAAAATAATAGTAGTAACGCCGAAGAATTTATTTTCATCTCAGAATAAATAATTTTAAGAGTTAATGGATTCACTTCTTAATAAGCTAATTCCAACTTTCTCATCAAAGGAATGTGAGTCAGGATCAACCTTGTTATGCTATGCAAATGATATTGATGCGTCACCTGTTGGTTTCTGCAAATTCTATTTTAAGGAAGCATGCCTAATCACCAATCTTTTTTGAAGCATTTTTTATATCGGAGCCACGATTTGGAAAAGACCACAAACCAACCGGCAGTAATATCAATCGGTTTTGGAGACTCAAATTTAAAAACATCCTATTATTTCAAAATGCCCGTTTACATCTTTCTTCTTTAAAATATTCTGTTCCGCATTTCCCCATTTATACTGTGCCCTTTAGTTGTTTGAATAACTCGATCTCTTCGGCTGTAAGATTTTTCGGAACCGATATCATCATCTTGACATACGCGTCTCCACGGACACCTGTTTTTGCAAAGATCGGCATTCCCATTCCTTTCAGCCGAAAAACTTTCCCACTGTCTGTTCCAGGCGGGATATCCACTTTTATTTTTTTATCAAACACATCTACGTTTAATTTTCCTCCGAGCACGGCAGTGTACACATCGAGCGCCTGCTCAAAGCGTAAGTCGTTTCCTGTAACTTCATATCGTGTCTGCTTTGCCAGGTGAATCGTAATCAACAGATCGCCCGCTGCACCACCGTTCATTCCTTCGACGCCCTTGCCTTTCATGCGAAGCACCTGTCCTTCGTAAATGCCCGGTTTCAATGAAAGATTAATCCGTTGTCCATTCAGCACAATCTGTTTTGACGATCCATGAAAAGCATCTTCAAGTGTAATTTCCATTTCCGCCTGTGCATCCTGTCCATGCACCTGTCTTGCACCTCGCTGGCGCGCACCTCCTGAAGCACTGCCAAAAAACGATTCAAAGAAATCAGAAAAATTTCCTTCGCTGCCGAAAAAGTCTTCTCCGCTGAAATGAGTTTGCTGCCGTCCTCCACCCTGCCGCCGGCTATGGTCAAAGCCACCGCCTCCTTCGCCACGCTGTTGATACTGCTCCCAGTTCTCGCCCAACTCATCATATTTTTTTCGCTTCCCGGGATTGCCTAATACTTCGTTGGCTTCGTTTATCTCTTTGAATTTCTCCTCCGATTTTTTATCTCCCGCATTTTTATCCGGATGATATTTCACTGCCAGCTTGCGGAATGTCTTTTTAATTTCATCCTGCGAAGCGGTTTTCGGCAGACCTAATGTTTTATAATAATCTTTGTAATCCATTTTCAGGACAAATATAGTTGCTTCGCTTAAATTAAATCGCTATCTGTTTAAAAAAAGGATTCCGAGTTACATTCATTTCTTTCTTTGCACTGACCCCTAAAATCGATTCTCCTTAATATATGTTTCATATACTGCAAGCAATTGTATTGAGGAAGGAAGAGCAACTGATTTGCTGATTCCAGAGTTGAATATTTTATACGGTTTGCTCCCATTATTAGTGTATATGGCAAGACAATCACGCTTCTTTTTTACGGAAAATATTTTATTCCGGCCGTGACATTACTGTCACTACAATTATATCCTGTAATTTTCTGATAGCGCGCTTTGTCTTCTATTTCGAAGTCATTTTTTTTAATGTCGTCATCCATACTGCCTGAAAGGAGACCCGTGTTTACAAGAAACTCATCAGTCATCAGCATAACATCGGTTAGGAATGGGAATGATCAATATCATGAATGGAATCTGAGTCTTTCTCCAGCAACCACTTGAGGGGTTTGTGTTTTTTCCTTGGCATCAACCCATACCTTTCAATGCTCTTCTCCTTAATGAAAAGCAAGGATTCTTCAATGGAGTCTGTCAAAAGAAAAAGAGAAGTATCTGCCTCAGAAATAGTTCCGGCACGTTTCATATTTTCTATATGTTCCCAAAGATGGGCGTGATACTTCTTACCGAAAACAATCACCGGGAATCCACTTATTTTTTTTGTCTGGATCAGGGTAAGCGCTTCAAAGTATTCATCCAATGTAC
>JBDTTM010000048.1:0-15342 GCA_039930605.1 Bacteroidota bacterium | reverse complement strand
CGGTTATAATTTAAGTATGGAGTAAAATCGAATTGCCTGATGGAGGAATCCATGCTTTCTTTTATAAAATCCAGGCCTAAAAACAGAAGCCCGAATCCCATGCAAAATTTAGATACCTGGTAAAACCTTTTCTTATTTTTAAATACTATTATTCCAATTCCTGCAATGCCAATAATTGGTAATGTAAATTTTCCAATGTCAACTTTAAATCCTAATAGCGCTACCAACCAGCTGTTAAAAGTTCCACCGATATTTGCGCCAAGGGCAACTCCAAGTGCATTGCGCATGGAAAGCATTCCCGCTCCCACAAAAGACAATACCATCAGGTTGACGATTGAACTGCTTTGTAAAACAGCAGTAACAACAGTCCCGCTGAAAATGGCGCTTAGTTTCTTTTTAGTATGTTCTTTAAGGAATAGCTTAAACCCTCTGCCATCCAATTGTTTCATGGCATCTTCTAAATGAAACATTCCGTAGAGGAACATTCCAAGCCCTGCCAATAGCCGCCAAAAATCTGAAACCGTCACTTTCTATACTTTAAATATAAAATTTGCTTCGAACAATTTACCTGTAAACTATAAATGTCACAAACGTAATAAATAGCAGATAAGTTGATTTACTGGTGAATTACCCCATAGGTGCATTATGAATTAGGAATGTTTCGCTGTATTTTAACCAAGTGTAGTAAAGTCCTTAGGTTAATTTGAAAAACCGATTCACAATTTTGGAAATAAACTGCAGGATTCACATATTTCTATTTGTGAAAAATAAGCAAATTATTTTTCTGCCAAATTCTGTTTAAACAGTTCATATTTTTTCTTTAATGTTCCTGACGGAGGAATTCCGCAAACATTCTTCATCATTTCCTGCTGGTGTTTATCAAATGGGACTTTCAAGTCCGGTCTTTCATTCATAAATATTTCCTGCACTTCAATGATTGTATCCGCTAATAATTGCGATAAATAAAAAACAGAAACCGGAGCTATTTCAAATTCCTTCCGCTCATTAAGTTCCATGAGCTCTATTTTTAGCTCGCTCATTTGTTTGTAAAATTTATAAACCAGGTTTATTATTTGTGAAGAAAGGTATAGCATGTTGTTTGAAATATCGCCATGGTATTTTGTAACAGATTCATCAAACATTTTAACAGCTTTGGTTATGCAGCCGTCCTCTGTGCAAGGCCCCGAAATAGAAATATGTAATTGCTGAACATCAAAGAGAATTTTGGAAAGTGAAGCATAAACTATTTTCTCCTGCTGTCTTAAATTTATTTTTGAATTGAATTTATTTTCAAGTGACCGTTCAGTTTCTTTTTGTTTCCTGTTATGACGATTTGTCAGCCATAAAATCCCAAGAGGTAACATGACACCTGTAAGCAAAATATTGAGAAGTCCGGGATTGTTCTCAAAAATAAGCCGCAGGGTCTCTTCGTTCATCTTATAAGTTAGTAGTAATGATTTGCTCTAACTGGTTGGCGGGAATCACTCCGGATTGTCGCCATAGTATTTTCCCTTTTCTAAAAAGTATGAGGGTAGGAACTCCCTGGATTTTATATGCACTTGCTGCTTTTGGATTTTTATCTATATCAATTTTTAATATTGATACTTTGTCGCCTACCTTGTTTTTGAGTTCTTCCAGAATGGGCTTCATCATTTTGCAGGGACCACACCATTCGGCAAAGAAATCAACCAATACCGGTTTGTCTGAATTGATAAGTTCGGAAAATGTTGCCATCTTATTTATGTCCAGGATTGGTTAGTGCAAAATATAATTGTGCCTTGGCTACCCGCTCATTGGCGGGATTACAATTTATGATAATGAGGTAATGAGCAAGTGACGAAACCATCCAATCAGTAATTAAATTTTCTCCGTCATACCGGAAAACTCTTTTAAAGTTGTGATGAACGGGTATATGCAAGATGCTAAAAGCTTCAAATGTTCTTTTAAGTGCGAGCGCAATTTCATCTGCATCTGCAATTGCCAGGGTTTCCATTATTTCATTGGCAAAGTAGGGAAGGTGCGCTTCAAAAAACCGCTGCCGGTCCTGATGCACCTCTATGATGGTTTCCAAATGGTCATACAGTCTCAACATGGGCCGGGTTTTTAATATTTGACAGTTCCTTGAATAGCTCTGTTTCTTTTAGGGTGAGATTTTTAGGTAACCGAATATTTACCTTCGCATATAAATCTCCATACTCGTTTTCCTTTCCGAACCTTGGCATTCCCATTCCTTTTAGCCGAAGTACTTTCCCATTCTCCGTTTCTGCTGCTATGTTCATCTTAATCGGACTGCGTAATGTTCTTATCAATGTTTGCCCACCAAGTACGGCTGTGTATAAATCAACGGCAATGTCGCAGTGCAAATCGTCAACCGTTCTTATGTAATTTGGATGTGCAGCTATATGAACCGTGATATATAAGTCACCATCCTGCCCGCCATTTATTCCTTTACCACCTTTTCCCTTGAGGCGCAAAATCTGGCCGTCTTTTACTCCGGGCTTCACTTTCATTTCTAACTTCTGTGTTTCCAGTTGAAGCTGTCGCGTTGTTCCCGAATATGATTCTTCCAATGAAACATTCATTTCGGCATTGAAATCCTGTCCTTTAGATGTTCTTTGTTGTGCTTGCTTACCTCCGCCAAAAACACTTTCAAAAAAATCAGAGAAGTTGCTGCCATTGAATTCTTCACCGGTTTCATATTGATAGTTTGCATTTCTGTTTTGTCTTTGTTGTCCGTTAAAGCCCTGCGCTTGCCTCTCATTCCAATGTTCACCTACCTCATCGTACTTTTTTCTTTTCTCCGCATTTCCCAATACTTCATTCGCTTCATTAACTTCTTTAAATTTCTCTTCTGAAATTTTATCATTAGGATTTTTATCGGGATGGTATTTAACAGCTAATTTGTGGTACGCTTTTTTAATTTCATGCGATGTTGCGGTTTTGACAACACCTAATACCTTATAATAATCCTTGTAATCCATAGCAAACTAAACAATCCTCAGATCTTCTTTTGCGATCTTTGCTGCTTTCAATTTTATCTCTTCAATATCGGCATCCATTTTTTCTCTCTTCATACCTACTCTTATAAATCCAAACAAGCTCATGTAGATGTTTGCGATCCACACCAATGCAAAACCACCGACCAGGTAGCCGCGCCAGTCGTCAAACAGCAAATGGAATTTTGAGAACAACAGAAACAATAAGGTAACATAATGACTAAAGCAATATTCACAGGTAAAAAGATAGAAAAACTTGCGTTGCGATATGGTAATGCAGGTTTTGGATTTTTTAATGCAAAAATCTCTCGGCTCCTTAAATATTTCCTCGTGGGTTACCGTCCATGCAATGCTTGCTATAGGTAATGCAAGTAGAAAAAGAGTCACAACCTGTCCTGATACTGGCATTGGTGATAATCATTAAACTATTAGATGGCTTGCCACAATTCCATCATGGCAGGATTTATTTTAGAATGAACACTCAGTACAGGCACAGGCGAATGGTTTATTATTTGTTGTGATGCAGAGCCGGTAAAATATTCTGTAAGGTCCTGCCTAAGTGCATCACCCATTACTACAATAAGGTCGGCATTTACTTTTGTCGAATAATCAAGAATGGTTTTTGCATTGTATGCACCGGAAATAACTTTTATGCTTGATTTTAAACCATGACCCTCAACAATTCCTTTAATCTGGAGTGCTTCAGCCTCAATTTTTTTCAGGTGTGTTTTTGTGTTATCAGCGTCAATCCCGAGCACGTTAAGTTTGGCTCCGTAAATTTGTGCTATCTTAATAGCATACATTACTTTTTCTCTAGAGTGAGGCGAATCACTAAATGGAACCAAAATATTATTAAATCCATCAGTTTTATTTTTTCGTTGTACAGAAAGTACAGGGCACTCTGCATCACTTACCACACGAAATGTATTGCTTCCCATCACAAATTCACGTATTCCCGATACGCCATGTGTTCCCATGATGATAATATCTGCCTTTGCTTTTTTACTTGCGCGAATAATTTCTTTATGGGTGCGTCCATTTACTGCAAGAATGCTTACGTTTTCTATGCCTTCCTTTTTAATTTTCTCAACCACCTTTGATAAACTGTCATTCACAGTTTTAGCTATTTCGCTTTCATACGTTTCTGTTGGGAGAGAAGAAATAAAAAGAGGATCCGTAGTGGCGTTTAAATATTCCGTTACGTGCAAAAGAATAATTTCCGCTTTGGTTAGTTTTGCAAGTGCCACCGCCTGATCAACCGCCTTGAATGACGTGAGTGAAAAATCCAGCGGGATAAGTATTTTCTTTATTTGAAGTTGAGTGGGCATAATTTTTAAAATTTAATATTTCTGTTCTGTTGTAAGATATGAATAAAATCAGTGCCCGGAAAAATGTTCCTTCACAAAAGCGTGTTGCTGATTCTCTGTCATTTTATCAGCCTGGCGTACAACGATTTTAATTTTTGCATATCGATGGTCTGCCTTTAAAATATTATACAGCTCTTCTTTAGCACTGGTAGGACCAAAGAGAATAACGTCTGTATAATTTCTGATCTTCTCGCCCAAATGCTTGTAGTAATCAGCCTGCTGATGTTGCTCCTTGTTGTGCATCAAATTTTCGTTTTTGTTTAAGCTGTGTTCTTTTTCCTGGTGCGTAAATCTCGACGAGATAATGTTTGTTTCAATAGGATCTGTGGTAAACTCCATTACGTTTGCGCTTGAATGATCCATCCAAATGCCTGCTTTTTTTTCTATTGTCATGTTTGTAATTTTATTTAAGGTTCAATTATAACTTTCATTGTTTTCTCTTTTACCGGATTGCCAAATACTTCATACGCATGAAGGATTTCATCTAATTTAAAATGATGTGTGATTAGCTTTTTCGGGTCTAATTTTCCTGATGCAACAGTTTTCATCAGGATTGGAGTCGTATTCGTATTTACCAGGCCCATAGTGAGGGTAATGTTACGAATCCACAACTTTTGAATTTGTAAGTCAACAATGTTTCCGTGAACGCCGATGTTGGCAATATGTCCACCAGGCCGAACTATATTCTGGCAAATATCAAACGTATCGGCAAGTCCGACAGCTTCTATAGCTACATCCACACCATCTTTTGTTTCTGCCATAATTCTTTTTACTGCGTCTTCCTTTGCAGAATTAACGGTATCAGTAGCTCCAAATGTTTTAGCCATTGCCAACCGGTTCTCATCCAGATCAATCATGTAAATTTTTGCGGGCGAGTAAAATTGAGCAGTCAATAAAACTGACATGCCAACCGGACCTGCACCTACAATAGCAATCGTATCTCCTAATGTTACCCGACCATTCAACACACCAATCTCGTGACCGGTTGGTAATATATCACTCAGCATCACCAGTGCCTCTTCATCAGCTCCGGCAGGAATGAGATAAAGACTATTATCAGCGTGGGGAATATTTACATATTCGGCTTGGGTACCATTGATGATGTTGCCTAATATCCAACCGCCATCTTCGCAATGTGAATACATTTGTTTCTTGCAATATTCACAAGTGCCATCTGATGTAATGCAGGAAATGATTACATGGTCGCCTTTTTTAAAATTTCGTACTGCCGTTCCGGTTTCTTCGATAATACCCACACCTTCGTGTCCCAATGTAGTTCCCGGTTTCACGGAAGGCGTCTTGCCATGAAGAATTCCCAGATCAGTTCCACAGATTGTAGTTTTTATTATTTTGACAATGGCATCGGTTGGCTTTAAAATTTTTGGTACTGCAATTTCTTTCAATTCTATTTTACCCGGCCCGCCATAGACCAAACCCTTCATTGTTGTATTCATTATTTAATTTCTGTTTATTGCTCAAATCACTAATTCGATTGACTTATTTTGCTTCTTGTTTTATCAATTGAATTTCACAGTTGATGCTTATTTCCTCTCCCACCATTACACTGCCCGACTCTAAGGCTGTGTTCCATTCAAGTCCCCAATCTTTACGATTTAATTTTCCATTGATGGTGAATCCTGCTTTTTGATTTCCCCAAGGGTCAGTCATCACTCCCCCAAATTCAACATCTAATTTTATTTGTTTGCTGATGCCCTTCATCGTGAGGTCCCCAAACAATTTAAATGTTCCTTCTTTACCCGTCTTTTCGTATGTATTGCCGATGAATGTTATCTGCTTGTATTTTTCAATATCAAAAAAGTCAGCGCCTTTTATATGTTCATCTCGTCTTGCATCACCTGTTTCGATAGATGCAGGATTCAACCAGAAGTCAATTTCTACGGTCATGAAATCTTCGGCAGTTGTGTAAATGCTTGCATCAAACTCACGAAATACACCGTGTACGTTTGTGATCATGAGGTGCTTTACTTTAAAACCCACTTCGCTGTGCGAAGCATCTATGCCCCATTTAGATTTGACCGTTACATCTGCTGATTCCATTTCAAAGATTGTTTTCATTTTTGCAGGTTGTAAATTGTAATTTAATTATTACAGTGCAAAATTGTGAAGTTCAAAACGGTATATCATTACATAATTCTGAAAAAGAGTTACATCTTTCACACATTGGAAAGAGAACTCAAAACTTTGAAGAGGAAACTATGTAAATACAGGTTGGCCTGCAGTAAAAAACCGGACTACTTCACCAATGACATGTTTTTCACCGCATTCTCCGAAGGAGCCGCTACACCATAGTAGTGATCAGAATATACTTTTGTGAATTCTGCACCGAAGAACACAATCAGGGAAGAGTAAGATGTCCACAATAAAATAAGTATCACAGAGCCGGCAGCTCCATAGCCGGAACCGGGTTGTGCTTTTCCGAAGTACAATCCTAAAATAAATTTTCCGAGAATAAATAACAGAGAAGTGAGGAATGCGCCCAGCCAAACCGAGCCCCATTTTATTTTGGCATCAGGCAAAATCTTAAACATCAGAGCAAATAGAATTGTAATGATGGAAAGGGATACAAGGAAATTGATGACATGAAAAAGAACAATAAAAGATTCAGACCAATGTTGTTGCATCCAATTCCCGATCGCTGCTACCAGAGATGTAATAACAAGAGAAATTAAAAGCATGAAGGCGATGGAGATAATAAGTCCGAAGGAAAACAAACGGGTTGTTATAAATGCTTTTATTCCCGATTTTGCAATTTTCCCTTTTACCTGCCATATTGAATTCAACGATCTTTGAAGTTCGACAAACACACCTGTTGCACCAATGATGATGATAACAATTCCAAGAATGGTTGCCAGAACGGAATCTTTGCTCCGGTGTGCCATCAATATCATTTCCTGAACCTGGTCGGCTGTATCACTTCCCATTGCCTTGGCTATCTGGTTGTGCAGACGGCCGCTTACTGCATCGGCGCCAAAAACATACCCGGAGAGTGTTAGCACAACAACCAGTAATCCGGGTAAAGAAAAAATTGCATTGTAAGCAATGATTGCACTCTCACGAAAAGGATCGCGATTGAACCAATTCACCAGCGCCTTTTTTAACAGAGAACCGATGTTCGTGATTTTTTTTTTCATCTCCCCTTAGGCGGATTTAATTTCCTGTTTTTAAATTTCCACCTCTATATTTATCGAACTAAGCTCCCTGCATTTTATTTTGCATTTTTTCCTGTAGTGTTCTGTAGAAACCAGACTTAAAATATTGCATGATGATGAAGGTTAAAATCACACCTGCACAAATTCCTTCAACAAGAATAGTTGCTGATGCAGTAAAAGCGGTAAGAGAATTCCCCATCATCACGGTATTCCCTTTTAATTCCTGGAGAAGCAATGGATCTACATAAAGAAAGTAGTTGTAGATAAATACAGCAAATAACAGGAAGGTCGTTAAACTTGTAACTACACCGAGTAGTAAGCCATCGAAGTAGGCAATGTTCAAAATCTTCGTCTTTCTTCTATAGTACCGAAATGTGAGAAGCAATCCACCGGTAAGGATGAACAGATTCAGAAACCGCAACACTGCATACTGGGTCAGGTTGCAATATTTCATGACCATGAAATAGGCAATAAATGATGCGCAGATTATAAAGCCAGCTTTAACAGCAAGTGTGGGAATGGAGAATGGTTTTGTTTCCATAAAATTTTGATTTGTATTCGGGTTTGAGTGTATTATTTGTTAAGATGAATCTGCGAATGTAGAAAAGTGTTACACAAGTTTTGGAAAGAGTTACATAATTCTCACAGGAGACATATTCCGGTGAGGTCCTAAGCTCCTATTTTTCGGAGCTACGATGGCGCAAAGGTACGAAACGAAAGTATTTCCCTGTTGCAATTCCTGTTGTTTATCAAGAATGCCAAGAATGGGGGTGAATAAAACAAAACCCCGTCACCAATGATGGAAGACGGGGTTAGAATAAATTAAACCAAAACTAATCTTTTACGACTACGAGGTACTTAGATGCGCTCCAGAATTTTTCGGCATCGGTAATAACGATGTTCCTAACCATGTTCTTGTCTTTGCTATCTCTGTCCAGCGTATATGATCCTGCAGGATGAGTCGTAATTATTTTAGGATTTTTTCCATTCACCACAATGCTGCTCATTGTTGTATAATCAATACGTGTGAATTTACTGTTGTCAAGACCCGCACTTAGTTTGGAAGTTTTTCCCATACCAAGTAATCCGCCATTCCGGTCAATTAATTTTTCAGCAACAAGTTCTTTTGTTTTTCCTATTACATAATAAGCTGTGTGTAATGCGGTAGTAGTCTCATCAATGGTACTTGCCTGCTCTGTATTTTGCTGGGTAAGTTCTTCAACGGCAATTTGTAATTGATTCACCTGTACATTTGACAAGGCGAGCTTTGCATTCAGGTCTGAAAGTTCTTCATCTTTTTGTGTCAACTGCGCATTCAACATCGCAATTGTTTTCAGGAGCTGGGCATTTTTATTCCCGGAAGATTTTAATTTACGGTTCAACTCAGCAATTTTTTTCCTGTTCTGATCCATCAGCTCATTGATGCCCTCAATTTGTGCATTGATCCGCTCCTTAGAAGTTGGATTGAGTTCTCCCTGCTTATCGGCACTCATGGAAATGATGTGTTGTTTAACTGCCACTGAATCGAGGTTGCGTTCTACATCATTGAAAGAGGTGAGCACTTCGCTGAGAGATGAATCCCGTTCGTTCACGACAGTTTGTAAAGAATCCCGCTCGCGTTCTGCTTTGGTAACTTCCGCCTGGTTGCAGGCAGTAAGTGACAATGCGATTGTAGAAATGAGCACGAGTGTTTTCGCGCTGACTTTAATATTGTTATACATGGTATAATTGGTTAGTGAGAATAAAATTAATTTAAGGTTGCAAATAAAAGATTATGCAGAGCCATACGTCTTACATAATTTTGGAAAAGAGTTACATAATTCACACATTTATGGAACACCACGTGGAGTAAAAAAATGGAACCCAAAAGGTTCGGTTACACCAGGACCAAAAGACCACAGCAAGGAATTCGGGCAAGAAGGCAATTTTTTTTACACTTTTTACACTTTAAACACTTAAATCCATCTCCAAAACTTCCAGCAATTGAGCTTTGATTTTATGAAAATCACTCTGTTTGGTAAGAAAATAATTGGCCCCTGCTGCACGTGTTTTTATCTTGTCCTCAGGTGCACTTGACGTAGTGTACATCACCACAGGAAGTGTTTTATAAGCTGGTCTGATCTTTTCAATAAACTCAATTCCACTCATGCCGGGCATGTTGAGATCAAGAAATATGAGAGAGGGAAGCGGAGGAACTTTATTGAGATGTTCAATAGCTTCCAGCCCATTGTTGGCAAATGCACAGATAAGCGTGGGGTCAATTTCCTTTATTGCCTCGAAGAAAAAATGAAGATCATCGGCATCATCGTCTACAAGCAGAATTTTTTTGTGCAGCATGTGTCGTGTGTTTCAGTTACCAAAGATAAACTAATTGGCATACGGCCGCGAAAATCATTTTAAAAAACACACAGCACTAAATCCAGGAATCAAAATGATGAACGGGAATATTAAGACCACTGTTGGGGATTCCTGTTCATTTGATTCATCCTTTCAAGAATATCTGTAAGTGAAAACAAGCCATCTTTCGACCGAAGCGTATAAACTTTTTTGAAAGCCAATATATCGTTCTCTGTTTTATCCGGCATTCGGTTTCCCCATATGATGATGGGTATGCTGCTAAACTGACGCACTGCCTCAACAAACGTGAGTGCATCAAGACCATCAACAAGGCGATGATCAGTTATGATTACCTGCGGATGGTCTTTAAGAATGCTGGCTATACTATCATTTTGCGCGCATTGCGTAATTACATTGAGAAACCCTGATTGAAGTACCTTGTCCTTTGTTTTATTTAATACCGATTGAATCTTATCATATATCATTACTTTAAAAATGCCAATGGTCCTTGTGGTAGTTTTTATCATTTTGTAATTGGGTTTGGGGAGTTGTTTAATGATAAGCGTTGGCCGGTAAAATCCTTTTCAAGTACTTCGCGCATTTGAGTTTTCAATAAAGTGAAATCGGATGCCTTGGTTAGGAAATAATCTGCACCCAGTTTTTCAGTTTGCATCCTGGTGGATGTATCGCCTGCAGTGCTGAGAATGACCACCGGAATATTTTTAAACCGCATCGTTTTCTTTAAGCGGATAAGACAATCAATACCATTCATTACCGGCATGTTGAGGTCAAGAAAGATCAGTGAAGGCAGTGGTGCTAATATCTTCCAGATGCACAAAGGCAGCGAGCCCGTTTTTGGCAATGCGGCATGCGAGTAAAGGTTCAATTTCTGCAAGGGCTTCTTTGAAAGTCATCTGGTCGTCTTCATCGTCCTCTACCAATAATATTTTTTTGTGAGTACTCATTGTTTCGGATTTAAGTCGGTGGATATATCACCAAAGGTGAACTATGAAGAAGAAACGGATGTTATACAATTTAACAAAAATGTTACATATTTCACAGGTGCTGAAAAAGAGAAATCCGCTTTTCGGGCGGATCTCTTTAAATCTGGCAATTAAAATCTTTTTTAGTTGATTATTATTTTCCTGGTTACAATCGCTTCTGAAGATTTAAGCTGGAGGAAATAAACGCCATTTCGCAAACCATCTATTGGATAAGTATCCATGTAAACTCCTGCCTGCCTGTTTTCTGAAAACAACGTACCCACAGATTTCCCTAGTATGTCGTACAGACTTAAAGATATTTTTTGAGTATGCGGGACTCCATAATTAATCGTAATATTTATACTGGAGGACAGGCTTCCGTTTATTGCAAGAATGGGTGCGGGAATAATTGATATAATTCCTACCGGGTTCACTGTGAAGTGGCCCACCATTCCCATTGCCTGGTGATAAATACAGATGTAGTCGTAACTGCCGGCTACGGTTGGGGTGTATGTAAACATTTGAGAACTCTGACTGATGACCTGGTCCCACGTTGCTGCGCCAGGAGGTATTGTTGTCGAAGTTGTGGTATGCTGCCCCGCGCTGTTGTCCCACGTCCACATAACCTGGTCTCCAAGATTAATAGTAAAGCTGGAAGGATCGAATTCAAAATCCTGTACGTTAACAATTACGATTGCCGCTGTTCCTTTGAAGCTGCCGATAAAAATTAATGTTGCAATTAATAATGTAGCTCTTTTTTTCATTTTATTTTTTATTTTAATTATGTGATTAGTAGTATTAAAAATGGTTTCCCGGATGTCATTCAGGAAATTCTTAATTCTACCTGTCTAGAATGCAATGCTTCCCTGTAAAACAAAACCATCAAACTTTCCGTCCTCCAGAATATTGCCATCAGGAAAACCTTTGTACATCTGGCTTACGTATTCCCCTTTCACCAGGATGTTGCGTGTTATAAACCATCCTGCACCAACTGCCGCACGATTGATTGATATGTCTTTGCGTATTCCCTGGCTGATGCCTCCCGCTGTAGTTGCTGTGGTGCTTAGTCCGAAAGCCTGCGTTCCATCTACACTGTTATATTTTAACCCTGCATAAAATTGTTCACGTGTACCAAACCGGTAAATAAGGTCCGCTTCATATTGTGTGAACTGTCTAATTTTCAACTTACTGAATTTTACCTGAGAAGAGTCATTCGCTTCTGCGGCATATTGGATTTCGCCATTTTCTACTGCACTATTCCCCTGTGCAAGTTCCAGTGTTGCGAATAATTCCAATCCTCCTAATTTTAAAAACGGATTGAACATGAAAGCCACCACATTGTCCTTGAAGTTAGGATTCATACGTCCCGCGAAGGCATTGGATGTGAGCGTTGCAGACGAAGGTTCCATTACAAACTGGTAGTTGGAACCGGTGCGATCACCACCATACAAGGTGCCACTGATAGAAGATGACTTGCTTAGAAACGATCCTGTAAGGCGAATGCGGTTTCTTTCTCCGAAGGAATGATCATACCCTACTTTTCCGTAAACGGATGGGCTGCGGTCAGATGCTTTTGTAACACTTCCCTGTATTTCACCATTCGTCATGCCGAACATTAAGAGCACATTTTTTTTATGCCAATATAACTCGCCGCCAATTTCAGTTGTGAAGGCATCCATGATATTATTTTCCATAAACGGATTCCAGAATGTATTTCCTCCATCACTTCTTCGAAAATGAGCATCACCGTAGTTGATCTCCATGTGGCCGACTTTCAATGTGAGATTCTGCCACAACCTGTTCATCAGATCACTTTTCAAGAAACCAACTTTATCTACCTGCACATAACCACCCTTCACCCAGGTTTCATTGTGGTGGTGAGCAGACATATAGGAAACCAGGTTGAGACGAACGCCATCGGCTAACTGAACATCTATATTGAGGTTTGCCTGCGCCAATGGAAACCCGGCAGCAAGATCATAAAGCATAACTCCGCTGGAATTACTGTGTTTTAAACTTTGAAACCCCTGTGTAAAGTTCGCTCCAAGCCGAAGCTTGAAACCATCAAATTCAACAGTATCTGTCTTTGAATTTTCAGATACATTGATACCTCGTTGATCGTAATACCGGAAGTACTGCATGTCTCCACGCTGCGCCTGCAAGGCAGATGTAAATGTTATCAGAAGTGCCAGGAGGGAAATTCCTCTTTTGGAAATATAATTCATGGTTTTAGATTTATTGATTTAGTGTTAGTGATTTTATTTTTTCTGCTGTCTTTAATTTTGTAAGGACTAAATCAAAGTTGACAGTGATTGCATCGCCTGTTTTTATTGTCCCGAATATAGCAGTCGGCGGTTTCATATTAAAGTCTGTCATCTTTAATTTTTTCGAAATATTTAACTGGAGGTCCCCATTCGCCAATAATTTTCCATTAGCTGTGAGCGAAACCGGCCTCGTACTTCCTGCCATTGTAAGATTTCCGGACGCTTCAATATTTACAGACCTGTTTTTAGCAATTTTTACTTTCGCGCTGCTAAATGCATAGGTGATAAATGGATTTTTATCTGACTTAAACGCTTCATAGGTTTTATCGTCCATTATTTTTCCTTCCTCACTTATAATTCCGGAAACAGGAATTTTTACTTCCACGTTTTTTATTGCCTCCAGCGTTTTGTCGAAGGATTGAAAGGTTCCTTTACATTCTATTTTTGTGATCTCTGATTTCCAATCATGCAAAGTGGATGTTCCTTCAACATAAGCTTTTACGGTTTTGAGATTAAAATCAGACAACAAGGATTCAGAAGATGCACCTTCAGGTTTTGCCGCAACAGTTTTGACAGGTTCAATCGCAAGCAGGGTTGGATCTTTTGCAGGGATTGCGGAGCCTCCGATTCCCAATGCTGGTTCCTTATTTTCTGCTGTGGAAGTACAGTTAACAAATGTGGCTGTTATCAGAAACAGGATTGTAGCGGTTAAGAGTACGTGCCATGAATTTTTTTTCATATAAAACATAGTTGATTTTTATTTACTGTGAAAAGGGAATAAAAAAAAGTCATCCCATTTTTATTCCGGGATGACTTTTTTTATCGCCTAATACACTTTCTTAATACGATGTCTTCAATTCCACCCGGCGGTTTTGTGCCTGGCCTGCTTTTGTTTTATTATCAGCAATTGGTTTTGTTTCTCCATATCCCTGTGCAGTCAATCTTGATTCCAGAATTCCTTTGGACATCAGGTATTCTTTAACAGACTCCGTTCTCTTTTGAGAAAGTGTCATGTTGTACTCATCTGCACCAACATTATCGGTGTGTCCTTCTATAGTAAGGTTTGCACCTTCATATTTCTTAAGAATTTCAACCAGTGCATCCAATTGCGGCAGCGATATTGCTTTTAGTTTAGCAACATTGAATTCAAAATATATTTTGCTCGCTATCTGGGTGATTTGTTTCACTTCTGCCTTTGTCATTTCAGGACAACCTTTGTTTGTAATCGTTCCTTTCACTGTAGGGCAACGATCTTCATTGTCGGCTACTCCATCTCCATCTGTATCAGGGCAACCCTTGAATACAATCGGACCGGCAACATCAGGACAGCCATCTTCCTCATTTACGATTCCGTCTTTATCATTATCCAATGAACAGCCTGTTGCATCTACTTTATATCCGGCCTTCGTATCAGGGCATTTATCATCAATGTCTGCTACTCCATCATTGTCTTTATCAGGGCAACCCTTCATTTCAACAGATCCCTTGTCATCCGGGCATCGGTCTTCAGCATCAGCAATGCCATCACCATCTTTGTCAGGGCAACCCATCAATGCAATTGTACCGGCCACATCAGGGCACTTGTCTTCCTTGTCTGCTACACCATCACCATCTTTGTCGGGACAGCCTTTGAGGGCTTTTACACCTGCAACATCAGGACAATCATCCATGTAATCTGCAACACCGTCTTTATCTTTATCCAGGGGACAACCTTTCTCATCCACTGCTATTCCTTTGCCAGTTTCAGGGCATTTGTCTTTGCGATCTGCGACTCCGTCATTGTCGGCATCTTTCTTATGTCCGAAGTTAAATGTAAGTCCGAGAGAAGACATGAGGTATGCGTCATTGGTATTTGCTACAACATGATCTCTTTTATCGTTTGTAGAATACAAAACAGTTTCCTGGATGTTGAGCATGATTACCGGACCCATATGAATATTCAAGCCTGCGCCAAATGAAGGAGCAACGTAATCAAAGCGTTTGTTGTCAACGGTAAGGTCTTTGTCGAAAAGCATTGCCCCACCTCCAACAAACAGGTATGGATTCATAAATGCATCAGGGCCCAATATATTCAGGCGGAAATTAAACGTTCCTGTTGTTACCTGCTGATGAAAGTATGAGGTGTCTTTTCTATATCCAACTTCACCCTTGGTAAGGAAAAGAGACAGGTCAAAGTGACTCATAACAAACCGCGAAAAGGAAATTCCTCCGAAACCATAGAATAC
>JBDTTM010000047.1:0-15584 GCA_039930605.1 Bacteroidota bacterium | reverse complement strand
CCGGTTTTACTTTTGCTTCCCGCATGATCACATTGGCCGACTTCCTTCCGATTCCCGGTAAAGCAGTCAGTTCGTCCATAGTTACCGGGATCTGATTATCCGTTTTCAGCCGCTGGGCAATTTCAACCAGCCACTTCGCCTTTTTAAAAAAACTTCGCACCTTACCAATGTATGGCTGCAAGCCCTCTGTGTCCGCACGACTCATAGATTCCAAATCGGGAAAGGCTTCGAACAAAGGAGGCGCAAGCTGGTTAATCAGGTCATCAGTAACTTGTGAAGAAAGCACAACCATTACCAGGAGTTCATACCTGTTCCTGTAATGTAGCGGGTGTTTTTTCCCTTTGTATTTTTTGAGCAGAGGCTTCACCACTTCAGCCCAGTCTGTTTTTGCAGGCATTGAAAAATATTTTATTAAAAGACAACTAACTTTCCAATAAATCTATGCTGAGGTGCAAAAGTTATTTCGTAAAAATACACTCCCGGGCCCGGGCTTTCAAAAAATATTTTACCTCCAGGTTTACCTGCTACACAACCCTGTAAAATTCGACCATTGATATCTAAAAGTTTAAACTGGTATTCTTTGACCGTGCTTTCAACAATCACTTCGCTGTTTCGCATAACGGGATTCGGAAATACTTTTACAAATGAGAATGAACCCTCTTCTATTCCCGAACAGACATCAAAGAAAATTGTAATACTATCGCTTGACACGCAACCGTTAGAATCAATTACAGTAACGAAATAAATTTGTGTATCAGCTCCTGCAGATTGGACAGACGCAATAAAATTTGAATCCATTGAATGGTCTTGCCATTCATAAATCACAAACTGAGTACCTGCATGCAAAATCATTGTTTCATCATGACACAATGTAGTGTCGTTTCCAAATGCAACTACCGGTGTTGGAAACAGACTAATTCCCACGGTATCTGCAGCAGTGCAACCATTGCTGTCAGTAACCTCCACCCAGTAATTTCCAGATGCTGTAACCAGTAAAACGGAATCAGTCGAATTGTCTACCCAGTGATAATCAGAAAATAATGGACCGGCATGAATGAATATTTCATCGCCACACAATGAAGTATCAGCACCAATGTTTATCATGGGCGGTGTAAAATATTCAATGGTGATCGTGTCTGATACCTGGCATCCCGCAGTATCACTCACCCATACCCAGTAGGTACCCTGAGAATTAACTGTAAACACTGAATCAGACGAGCCATCCTGCCATAAATAAGTGTAGGAAGAATTTCCGTAACCGGTGTTTAATATCACTGTTTCATTATTACAAAATCCCAGGTCATTTCCGAGATGAAGTACAGGACTAATATTTAGATTTATTGTATCGACAGAAATATTTCCCAGTGAATCTGTTGCCACGAAAATTATAGGCGCATTTTGCGAAATAATAATCGCATTTGAAAGGGAAGTGGTATCAGGTATATAGTTTAGACTAGACCAATGAAACTGCCATGGAGGTATTCCGCCTTGAACTTGAAATGAAATTGTAATCGTATCGCCTAAACAAGGTGTGTCTGCTACAACAGATGGCATTGTAACCAATTGATGGTAATAAAAAATATCATAATAGCTGCCAAACCCACCCATTGTACAATGTTCTGTATGCTTAAAAATCATAAACCCATTGTTGTCGTACATATAATATTGGCTGGCACCGCTCATTCCTCCTCCTCCGCACCAATGCTGGGAGGCAGATAATATTCGGCCTGCTGAATCATATTGTGAATGCTCAATGTCTCCGCACCAGGTATCAGGGCCAAACCAGGATTCATTACTGATAGTTATGTTAACCGGATAATAGTTCGCATAGAAATATATAATCCTGTTGATTGTATCCCAGGACGATAAATTTCCTTCCAGGAACATTTCCATCGAAAGCGAATCCATCCCATCATATTCACAATATTTCTGGGTGTCATATTCCCAATTATTATTTACAAATTCGTAATTCTTCTTGCGTTGAATTTTTCCGTTTCCTGCATATTCGCATTCTATAAGCGTATTATTGATCCAAGAATTTCCATCCCACGACTGCATGGTATCAGTTACCAATTGAAACAAGCCATTGAATGATTTGATGTTCCTGAATGTGGTGTCCCATGCAGTTGAATCACCCGAATAGTGCATCACGAGCGTATCGTTGTCATTTGCATTGCGGAAATAATTATCCATGGAAATATTTATCCATGAATTTGAAATCCACTGCTGGTGCATGCTAAAAACAATTCCCCCTGACAATGAATAAGAAAGTGAGTCAAAATATCCGCCATCCTGTATACCCAGGTTATAGGTTTTATATGTTGTGGAAATATGCCGGTTGTTTACGTTAAACATATGCAACAAATCATTTAGTACTACCCACGAAACCGAAGCCGTGTCATACCTTTCGTTCAATTCGTAAGAAATATTTCCGAATGAATCAAAATTGCGTGAAATCCTAAAATTATAAATCCATCCTCCGCTTATTGTATCCCAGAACTGATGCAATTCGTTTGTTATCCTCCCCAGAGAATCATAAGTGAAATCAATATAAGATAACAGAGTCCGGGACGATGAATCCTCCTTGAGGTATGGGATCCTGTGGTCATCAAGATAATATTTAGTCCAACTCACATTTTCCGATTGAAGAAGTTGCCAATCAGGAAAATAAAGAACTCTTATTGTACTGTCATGATCAGTAACTATTGAAAAGGTTCGCTGTGCATAATACCGGTAGGAACATTCCTCATCATCATAATAATTGAGGACCACCATTGTGGAATCATACCTTGCAGCACTGGCAAATTCAGAATAAAAAAATAAAAAATAGAAAAGAATAAAAAAATTCTTCAAATCAGATTGTTTATTAAGGCAAAGATAAACTCTTTCGAGCTTAAATTGTACTTTCGTTCGCTCATTTTTTAGACTACCAATATGGAATTCCGCAAAGAAAAAGACACCATGGGAACAGTAGAAGTTCCCGCACATGTTTACTGGGGAGCCCAGACACAGCGCTCTATTGAAAATTTTAAAATCGCCCAGGACATCAATAGAATGCCGAAGGAAATTATCCGGGCATTTGCTTACCTGAAGAAAGCCGCTGCACTCACAAATCTTGAAGCCGGCATTCTTCCGAAAGAAACGAGTGACCTGATTGCAAAAGTATGTGATGAAATTCTCGAAGGAAAATTAGATGACCAGTTTCCGCTGGTGGTCTGGCAGACAGGCAGCGGTACTCAAAGCAATATGAATGTAAATGAAGTGGTGGCTTTCCGCGCACATGTTATCAGTGGGGGGAAATTAACAGACGAGAAAAAAATAGTTCACCCCAATGATGATGTAAATAAATCGCAATCGTCAAATGACACCTTCCCGACTGCGATGCACATTGCAGCATATAAAATACTTGTTGAAACGACTATTCCTGGGATTAAAAAACTGAGGGATACGCTCGCAGCAAAGTCAAAGGAATTTATGGGGGTAGTAAAAATTGGCCGGACACATTTCATGGATGCCACACCGCTTACACTCGGACAGGAAATTTCGGGATACGTTTCACAACTTACGCACGGCATCCGCGCGATTGAAAACACATTGGCCCATCTTTCAGAACTCGCCTTGGGTGGAACTGCAGTCGGGACAGGAATCAATACACCTCCCGGTTATTCTGAAAATGTCGCAAAACATATTGCATCGCTTACCAAACTTCCTTTCATAACGGCTGAAAATAAATTTGAATCATTGGCTGCCCACGATGCCATTGTCGAGGCGCATGGAGCCTTGAAAACCGTTGCCGTGAGCCTGATGAAAATCGGCAATGATATCAGGATGCTCTCCTCCGGACCCCGTTGTGGCATCGGTGAAATATTTATCCCGGACAATGAGCCCGGGTCGAGTATCATGCCGGGTAAAGTAAATCCTACTCAATGTGAAGCGATCACCATGGTTGCTGCACAGGTGATGGGAAATGATGTGGCCATTAATATTGGCGGTGCCACAGGGCATTTTGAACTGAACGTTTTCAAACCGGTGATGATTTACAATTTTCTACACAGCGCGCGCCTGATCGGGGATGCCTGTGTTTCGTTTAATGATAAATGCGCTGTTGGAATAGAACCAATCCATGAGAATATCAAAAATAATCTCTACAATTCATTGATGCTGGTTACCGCGCTGAATACTAAAATCGGCTACTATAAAGCGGCAGAGATTGCACAGACAGCACACAAACAGGGCAAAACTTTAAAACAAACAGCCATTGATCTTGGTTATGTTACCTCTGAGCAGTTTGATGAATGGGTGAAGCCGGAGGAGATGGTAGGAATTGAAATCAAAAAGCAATAGACAAGAGTCAAGAGTCAAAAGTCAAAAAAAAATTTAGATTGAAATTACAGGTGCGGATTATTTTTTTATCAGTTTTAATTGCAGGCTTTTTTTCTCAAGAAGTTGATGCACAGTCAAGGATTGTGAAATTCGATACGATAGATTCATTGCTTCATCAAAATTCGGCTCCCGTTCTGGTATTAAATTTCTGGGCTACATGGTGTAAACCCTGTGTTACAGAACTTCCATATATTGAAGAATTGAACAAAAAATATGGTTCATCAGGGGTAAAAGTTATCCTTGTATCACTTGATTTCAAGAGAGAATTTGGATCCCGCGTGAAGCCATTTATTGAAAGAAACAAAATCACTTCAGAGGTGTTACTACTTGATGAACCGGACTACAATTCCTGGATAGATAAAGTAGATTCGTCATGGAGCGGTGCCATTCCTGCTACCGTCGTTATCACCGGGGATAAAAAACTATTTTTTGAAAAAGAATTTACTTCGTTTGCTGATCTGGAAAATAATATCAAACCTTTAATCCAATAATTAATTATGAAAACCAAACTCCTTTCTTTCGCAGTTATTCTCTGCACATTCATGTTTATTGCTGCTACGCCTGATGGTTATTCTCCGGGCAACAAAGCCATTGACTTCAAATTAAAAAATGTTGATGGCAAAATGGTTTCGCTTGCCGATTACAAAGACGCCAAGGGTTTCATTGTCACATTTACCTGTAACCATTGCCCGTTTTCAAAAGCTTATGAAGACCGCATCATTGCATTGCATAACAAATATGCATCGCAGGGATACCCGGTAGTGGCAATTAATTCGAATGATAAAACACTTTCTCCGGAAGATTCTTTTGAAGGAATGGTTGTACGTGCGAAAGAGAAAAATTTTCCATTTGCTTATCTCTATGATGAAAGCCAGGAAATTGCAAAAACGTATGGCGCTACGCGTACGCCGCATATGTATATATTAAAGAAAGAAGGCAGTGACCTGACTGTAAAATATGTTGGAGCGATTGATGACAATTCTGATGATCCATCAATGGTAACAAAGAAGTACCTGGAAAATGCGATGGACGAAATTATTGCGGGCAAGGATGTTACCACAAATTCAACGAAGGCGATCGGCTGCACCATCAAATGGAAGGGCACTAAGTAATTCCTTCATTAATACATAAAAAATCCGACCTCACATTAAGCCAGGCCGGATTTTTTATTTTCTATAAATTTTTTACTTCTTTTTTTCGCCATTTAAATCCTTTGAATTTGCCGGCGCTTTCTCATCTGCCGGTTTATTCAATAAGTCAAGATTTCCTTTTGCAAGCACAAAATCAGGCATCACCTGAAGCGCTTCCTCAAAAGATGCTTTTGCTTTGTCGGGCATACTCATTTCTTTGAGGATGATTCCACGCATGTTCAGTGCTGCAGCTTTTAAAGGAACCTGTTGCTGTGTGGTTTGATCAACATTAATTGCTATTTTATCGGTTGCTGATTTCGGGTCCTTGATAATGATGTCTATCATCTCGTTGCATTCCCCAATCCGCTTAAGGTAAAATTGCTGAACCGCCGTCTGGTAAGCATAATATATGTTGCCCGTACGTTTGTACATCTTTTCATAAATCTCAAGCGATTCTTTATTCTTGCTCAACTGGCTATATGACAATGCCACCATTTCCATCACGCTGAGGTTAGTGCTATCACGCTGCATATATTGTAAACCTGCAAAAATGCATTGCGGCATCTGGCCAAGGGAAAAATAAAGAGTGACCAGTGAATCCAGGTAGTTGAGACTGTCAGGGTGCCTGATGAGCATATTAAAAAGTGCAGTTTTTGCAACTTCATAATCCCCAAATGAAACAGCCTTCTGGTAAAGCTGTAAATCAAAATCAGGTGAAACTACTTTCGGTTTTTCTCCCGCCACAGGAGTGCCTTTTACTTTTGTTTGTGCAGCTGCGCAGAAAAAAAGAAACATAGAAAATAACAAGATGCCGTGTTTTTTCATCAGTTGGATTATTAATGGGCAATGATAGAAAGAAAAATTAACCTGAGAAGAATCCACCTATAATGCCTGCCATATCATGGATTTTGAAGTTTTTAAATTATAGTATATTTACTTCCATGTTTAAATACCTGAAAATTTCCCTGCTCGTTACTGTAGTTATTACGATTGCTGCAAATTCAATTACACCGTCAGCAACAGATCATTTTGAAAATCTGAAGGTGCTGCCAAAAGACATTACAAACGAACAACTTGATTCAGTTATGGATCATTTTAAAGCTTCCCTGGGCGTTAAATGTTCATTTTGCCATTCCGAAGCTTTGGAGGTGGGGGAGAAAAGACACCTGGATTTTTCCAGTGATACAAAAGAAGAAAAATTACGCGCACGCGAAATGCTCCAGATGACGGCCTATCTCAATGCAACCTATTTCAATCCTGAACATTCTACAAGACCGGATACAATTCATGAAGTGATATGCTATACCTGTCATCGCGGCACATCGGAACCTGATGCTGGTATACTTTTTCAACAGGTTGACTCCATCATGAATTCTCAACATCAGCGGAAAAAATAAGTATTTGTGAATGGATTGACATGGCTTCTTCAACCCTTTCTAATTTTACCATTGTTATGGAATCTGCAACGGTTTAATCTCCACACCCGTATTTTTTATTCCCAGAAAATTTTATGAAAAAGAAACTCAGTATCCTGCTGGTCACGTTTTTTTGTGCAACAGCCTTCTCCTTCAACTATTTCCAAACCACGAAGCAGCAAACGAAAAAGAAAATAACAACTATTGAAAGTTATACCGCCTCCTGGGCCAGGGTTGATTCACTGTCCAAAAAAGGACTGAATAAATCGGCATTGGAAATCGTGATGAAAATTTACAATAAATCTAAAGCCGAGAATAATACCCCGGAGTTTTTAAAGGCAGTGATTCAACGGATGAAATTTACTAGTTACACGGAGGAAGACAATATCAAAAAAAGTATTGCGGATTTAAAAAAAGATTGTGCGGAAACTTCATTTCCGGCAAATGCAATCCTCCACAGTATGCTTGCAGAAACGTACTGGAGTTTCTACCAGCAAAACAGGTGGAAGTTCATTAACCGCACCGAAACCGTTGACTTCAAAAGTGATGACATCAATACCTGGGATCTGAAAAAAATATTTGAGCAAACAGTAAATGAATACAGGCGTTCATTGGATAACTCTGACAAGGAAATGAAAGTCCAGGTGAATATTTTCGATGAGGTAATTACAAATGGAAATACTTCAGAAGCACGAAAATTCCGCCCGACTTTGTACGACTTCCTCGCCCACCGTGCTGTTGATTTTTATATGAATGAGGAATCAGGCCTCACACAACCAGTGAACAAATACAAAATTGACGCTGCATGGTACCTGAATGACACAGAGATGTTTCTGAATTTCGCTTTGCAAAAAGAAGATACACTTAACCTGAAGTATAACGCCATAATGATACTCCAGGATCTATTGCGCTTTCACCTCAATGATGCACACCCCGGAGCACTCATCGATGTCAACCTGAAACGGTTGAAATTTGTATTCCAACAACTCACAATCTCTAACAAGGACTCCCTTTACCGGCAAGTACTTCAGCAGATCTCAACCAGGTATAAAGATTATCCGGGCAGCACTGATGCATTATTTGAAATCGCAAGTCTTTACTTTAATAAAGGGAACAATTATACTCCCGGCGATAGCGGTGATAACAGATTCTTGAAACAGAAAGCTGATTTCGTTTGCGATACTGCCATTGCAAGATTTCCTTATTCACAGGGTGGACTTAACTGCAAACATCTTAAAGCCCAGGTAAACGAAAAGTTCATTTCCTTCCAGGCGGAAAAAGTTAATGTACCTGAGCATCCATTCCTTGGATCTGTAAAATATCTCAATGTAAATAAAATATATGCACGCATTGTGCGTATGGACCAAAAGGATGACGCTGAACTTTCGGGGATATATGGTGAACGGCTTGTAAAATTCTATCTCAACCTGCCAATGGTGAAAGAATGGAACATCGATCTCGTTGAAGATGGCGACAAACAAACACATATATCAGAATTTAATATCCCTGCATTACCGGTTGGCAAATATGCAATCCTGATTTCTTCGGGAGAAAAATTTACTTATGAAAAGAATTCTGTTTCCTGGTCAACGGTGTATGTTTCTAAACTGAGTTATGTGAACAGGCGGGAAAATGGCGAATACGATATCTATACTTTGAACCGTACTACAGGAGAACCGATGCAAAATGTGCAGGCTACTGTATATACCTCCAATTACAATTATACCTCCCGCAAATATGAAACCGTAAAGGGAAAATCCTTTACATCAGACAATGAAGGTTACATCAACCTTCCGGGTGAAAATGATTATCATGCCTTCAGTCTTGAGTTGGATAAGGACAATGACCACCTTTTTTTGAACGACAATCTTTCTTCAGGACGATACGACACACAAAGAAGCAAGCAGCTTACGACTACCTTTTTCACTGACCGCGCCATTTATCGTCCGGGGCAGACTATTTATTTCAAAGGCATCGTATTGGAAACGGATGGAGATGTAACCACTATCAAATCCAACACAAGGACTACAGTAGGATTGTACGATGTGAATTCACAAAAAATTTCAGAGCAGGAATTTACAACCAATGAATACGGAACATTCAATGGTACTTTCACAGCTCCGCAAGGTGTTTTGACCGGCATGATGCGGATTCAGAATGAAAACGGAACGCGTTATTTTTCTGTGGAGGAATATAAGAGACCAAAATTCGAAGTGACGTTTGAACCGTTGCAGGGAAGTTTTATGGTGAACAACAGAATCACTGTTTCGGCAAACGCAAAAAGCTATTCAGGTGCGGATGTGAGTGAGGCGAAAGTTGCCTATCGCGTAACACGTTCCGCCCATTTTCCAAAATGGTTTTATTACTGGAGGGGTTATTTCCCCGGCGCTGCTGAAACAGAAATGACGAGTGGAGAGACCACTACAAATGAAAATGGCAAACTCAGCATCACCTTCGATGCACTTGCTGATGAAAAGATGCCAAAGGAAAGCAATCCTGTTTTTGATTTCCAGGTCACCGCAGATGTAACCGATGTCAATGGCGAAACACACAGCAGTTCACAGATTGTGAGCGTAAGCTACAAAGCGCTTTTTATCGAAACTGATCTTAAAGAAACTGTTAACAGGGAACAATTGAAAACGATCCTGATACAGTCGAGAAACATGGCCGGAAATTTTGAAGGCGCGACCGGGTCCATTACGATTTCACGACTCGAACAACCGGACAAACTATTTCGAAATCGTTTAACAGAAGCACCCGACAGGCACACAATAGGCAGGCAGGAATTCCAGAAAGATTTCCCTTATGATATTTTTGAAAATGAAAACGAACCTGCCACATGGAAAAAAGAAGCAGAAATTCTACATAGTGAATTCGACACCCGGAAAGATTCTATTGTCAATATCCCCGGTGCAGAAAAACTGAAACAGGGTAATTATATTATTGAAATAAAATCAAAAGATAAATTCAGCAATGACGTACAATACATTCAATATTTTTCCTTGTTTTCACCGAAGGAAAAAGAATGTGCCGTTGATTCATTCTGGTCTTTCATCCCGATTAAAACAAAAGGCGAACCGGGAGAAACCGCACAGTTTCTGATTGGCTCAGCAGATAAAAACGTCCGCGTACTATATGAAATTGAGCAGCATGAAAAATTTATTTCAAGGCAATGGATCACACTGAATAACGAACAAAAACTCCTTGAAATTCCAATCACAGAATCACACCGCGGAAACTTTACCGCCCATTTCACCATGGTAAAGCAAAACCGTTTTTACAAAACTGATCAGGTTGTTGTTGTTCCATGGAGCAATAAAGAAATCACTCTCTCGATTGAAACTTTCCGAAATAAATTGTTACCGGGGGCGAAAGAAGACTGGCGGATAAAACTCAGTGGCAAATTCTCAGATAAGATTGCAGCTGAAATGCTGGCATCCATGTATGATGCCTCATTGGATGCTTTTCAACCGCACCAATGGGATTTCAACGTCTGGAATTCATCTTATTCGTCATTCAGTTTTCAGTCAGGAACCATGTTCAGCAGCGTTTCCTGTGCAAGCTTTGCGAAGGAATGGAATACTATACCGCCTATGCAATTCAGAACTTATGATGAATTAAACTGGTTCGGTTATTCACCTTATCAGCGAATATACGCTGCGGAGGGACTTATGTCAAGAGGGGCCGTTGCAATGAGTGCAGCTCCAATGATGAAGGATGAAGAGGATAATTCAAAACAATCGAGCGATAAAAAATACAAGGAAAGTGATTCAGTGGTAGCCGGAAACTCCCCCACAAAAAATGCCGGTTCCGTCAACATTCAACCAAGGCGTAATTTTTCCGAGACGGCCTTCTTCTACCCTACCCTGATGACCAATGAGAAAAACGAAGTCATTTTTTCATTTACAATGCCCGAAGCACTTACCCGGTGGAAGTTCATGGCTCTTGCCCATACCAAAAACCTGGAGTATGGAATGATTGAAAAAGAAATTATTACACAAAAGGAATTGATGGTAGTTCCGAATGCTCCACGATTTTTGCGCGAAGGAGATTCCTTAGGTTTTCCATGTAAGATTACAAACCTTTCCGATAGTTCCTTGAGTGGAATTGCTACGCTCACAATGTACGATCCCCTGACCGATGCAGTTGTGACTTCTCAATTCCTGAAAGGAGATTCCTCAAAGGCTTTCATGGCCGACAAAGGCGGGAATACTTCCGTAAGCTGGCCATTGTCCGTTCCTTTTGGAATCAGCGCAGTTAAATATCGCGTTACAGCACAGGCGCAAAAATTCTCTGATGGTGAGGAACAGGTAATTCCGGTATTGACAAATAGAATGCTTGTAACTGAATCAATGCCATTATGGGCGAACTCAAAGCAAACCAAATCTTTTTCATTTGATAAATTAAAGAACAATAACTCTTCCACACTGGTAAACCACAAGCTCACTCTTGAGTTTACAAGTAACCCTGCATGGTATGCCATCCAGGCGCTTCCTTACCTGATGGAATATCCTTACGAATGTGCCGAGCAGGTTTTCTCCCGCTATTATTCCAATGCACTTGCATCGCATGTTGCCAACTCGAGTCCGAAAATAAAAGCTGTGTTGGATGCATGGAGATCGCAGTCACCATCATCATTTCTATCCAACCTTGAAAAGAACCAGGAACTCAAATCCGCAATTCTCGAAGAAACACCATGGGTATTGGACGCAAAAGATGAAACCGAAAGGAAAAAAAGGGTAGCGTTGCTCTTTGACCTGAATAAAATGAGCGGGGAACTGCAAAGTGCATTGTTAAAGCTCCAGAAAAAACAAAATCCGGATGGTTCATGGTCGTGGTTTGATGGAATGCCTGATGACAGGTATATCACACAATATATTGTAGAGGGATTCGGACACCTTGATCACCTCGGTGTAAAATCTGTACGTGCTGAAGAAACCCAGCAGATGTTGCAGAGAGCAATCGACTATCTTGATAGGAGAATCAATGAGGACTACCGGAATTTAATTTCTTCAAAGACCGATCTCACCAAAAACAATCTTACTTCTATGCAGGTTCACTATTTATATGCCAGGAGCTTTTTCAAAGATGTTTCCATTGGCAGCGAATTCAGCAAGTCGTTCGATTATTATCTATCACAGGAAAAAAAATACTGGCTTGATCATACCAACGAATATTTGCAAAGCATGATTTCCCTGACGCTTTTCAAAAACAAGGAAGCGGGTATTGCAATGGACATTATCAAATCATTGAAAGAAAATTCACAGTATAGTGATGAGTTGGGCCGCTATTGGAAAAACAATGTCGGCGGATATTATTGGGGACTTGCTTCGATTGAAACACAATCCATTTTAATTGAAGCATTTCATGATGTGGCACGCGACAAACAATCTGTGGATGAAATGCAGCGATGGCTATTAAAGAATAAACAGACAAACGACTGGAAAACCACGAAAGCCACTGCTGAAGCATGTTATGCGCTGCTGCTGCAGGGAACGGATTTTCTTTCTCAGTCAACACCCGCAGAAATTACTATCGGGGATGAAAGAATAAATGCCGTCACACATCCGGAAATAAATGTGGAAGCCGGAACCGGTTATTTCAAAATAGCATGGGATGGAAAGGAAATTAAACCTTCAATGGCAGATGTAAAAGTGGTCAACAACAACGAAGTACCGGGATGGGGCGCTTTATACTGGCAGTACTTCGAACAACTGGATAAAATTACAACGCATGAAACACCATTAAAATTACAAAAGCAGCTTTTCGTTGAACAGAATTCTTTATCCGGAAAAATCATTGTTCCTGTTTCTGATCAAATGGAGGTTAAGGTGAGCGACCGTTTAAAAGTCCGCATTGAACTGCGCGTAGACCGTGACATGGAATATGTGATGATGAGAGACATGCGTGCTTCCGGGTTAGAGCCGGAGAATGTTTTTTCTTCCTACAAATGGCAGGATGGATTGGGATATTATGAAAGTACCCATGATGCTTCCACTGATTTCTTCTTCTCGTATTTGCCTAAAGGAACCTATGTGTTTGAATACCCGCTTAGGGCATCCCAGGAGGGGAATTTTTCAAATGGGATTACCATTATTCAATGTATGTATGCGCCTGAATTTGGAGCCCACAGCGAAGGAATCCGACTCCTGATTGGACAATAAAAGTGTAGTTTTGGCCCTTATAAACATTGTTATTCTTCAAAAACAGGCATATTTAGAGCCTGGTTTATATATTTTGTATATCAAACTTTGCAGGAAATTTTTTATTTCCCTATCTATGTCCTTCTAAATCTTAAACCGACCAGTTGTCTGTACGCTTTGTAAAATCAACACTCCATACTATTTTTTCTTTGACACATTTTTAATTTTTCTTATTGAAACACAACATCCTCCTGTAAGTTCTCCAGGGAACTATCGGAAAAATAGTCGCCGGCAAAAAACTAAAAACACACTTTCCAAAAAAAAAATTCTTTTATGAAATTAACTTTAAAAATAAAACTACTTGTTATTTTCTGTGCCTTTCTTTCAAACCAATCATTCGCACAAGTATCAACGTATGCTTTTAATTCTTCCGCCGGCACCTACACACCAATTACAGGAACAACATTATTCGGGGGTGGTTGGGACGATGGCGCATCTTTCATGCTTACAATCCCATTCTCGTTTAATTATAACCTTGTAAATTACTCAACTGTGAGCGTGGGGGCCAATGGGTTCATTACACTCGGAACACAGGCAATCAACAATGGCTATTGCGGTCTTGGAAGCGGGATGGTTAATTCAGTTGCAGGGTACTGTACAGATTTAGAGGGATCTCCTACTTCATCGATTTTATATACCACAAGAGGCGCTACGCCAAACAGGCAATTTGTTGTTCAATGGACTGATTGTGATCATTGGAATAACAGCAACTTGAATCACTGGACCTTCCAGATCATCCTGAATGAAACAAGCAATGCTGTCCAGGTTGTTTGGGGAAACTCTACTGATGCAACATTCACCGGTCCTAATAATTGCGTCGACGTTTCCAACGAATCTGGAGATGTTGGTTTGATCGGGAATTCAGCTGCTGATCTTAATATCAGGATGGTCACAAATGGAGTAAACACGTGGGCTACCTCCGTAGCCGGAACATTGTTAACAGACGTCTGTAACATGTCACCAACTAACATTCCTGCCAATGGTCTTACCTATACGTGGACTCCACTACCTCCTACCCCGATGGTTTTTATTTCAAGCACCACCACTTTTGTAAATAACCTTCAGGGCGTGGCGAGAAATTCAACCAACCCCTTGCTGCGTGTAGAAGTTGTTACGAGTGGTACGTTGACTCCATTCAATGTGAACTCTTTGAATTTATCAACTACTGGATGTACCAATGCGGCCGGTGACATCCTCAATGCAAAAATTTATTTCACCGGGCAAAGCAGTGTTTATTCAACTGCCAATCAATTCGGAACGACTTTAAATAATCCCAATGGCACATATACAGTGAATGGTTCTGCTACTTTATCTTTTGGTACAAATTATTTTTGGGTCTCTTACGGCCTTACCGCGACTGCTACCATCAATGATTCGCTGCGTGCATGCTGCACACAGATAACAGGTTCAGGAACGATGGGTAACCGCACACCAACTGTAACTTGTCCGGGCGGATACCAGATAATAACTGCGCTCGGATACTGGACACCGGTGGCCAATCTGGCACCTGACCAGAATGCCGGTGTGATGATTTTACTTACTGACGGAACTGTTATCGCAAAAACTGCAAGTGGAAGTGCAGATGGCATCGGAACGGTATGGGACAAACTTACGCCTGACATCCACGGCAGCTATACGAATGGCACATGGTCTCAGACAACTCCAATGTCTGAATCGCGGTTATATTTTTCTTCGCAGGTATTGCAGGACGGACGCGTATATGTTGCAGGAGGAGAATATGGTTCAGGTGGTTCACTTGGAGAAGTGTATGACCCTATTGCTGACACATGGACAAATACACCACCACAGGGACAAAGAATCAGTGATGCCAATTCAGAAATTCTTCCTGATGGAAAAGTACTTCAGGCTTTGGTAAATCAAGGTGGTCCTGTCCTTTGCGACTTTTATAATCCTACGAGCAACTCTTATACACCTGCACCTTCATGTCTTGGAAGCCATAATGAATCTACATGGGTAAAGTTGCCTGACGAGAGTGTACTCATGATTGATATGCCAACCACTGCCTCCGAGCGATACATACCTTCATTGAATCAATGGATACCAGATGCAACAGTACCTATAGACCTTTACGATGCCTTTGGTTCAGAAACCGGTGCAGGGTTATTGTTACCTGACGGCCGTGCATTTTTCCTTGGCTCAACAGGGCATACAGCATACTATACACCTTCGGGGAACAACACGCCAGGCTCATGGGCAACAGGTCCTGATATTCCATCGGGCAACGGACAATGTGATGCTCCTGCAGCAATGATGGTAGACGGAAAAATACTATTAACTGCTGCTCCTGCGCCAATTGACAACTCCTCCCTTTTTGCATCTCCAACTGTATTTTTTGAATATAATTATCTATCGAACTCCTATACCCAAATCACTGCTCCTGATGGATCTCCTTCCGTTCCAATCGCCTGTTACCAGACCAACCTGCTTTTATT
>JBDTTM010000046.1:0-15761 GCA_039930605.1 Bacteroidota bacterium | reverse complement strand
AACAAAACCACCTTTAGTTCTTAGCATGACGCTAAAGTATAAGAGACTTTTCTTTTGTTTATTATAACATTGGGGGGATTGCTTCGTTCCTCGCAATGACTACTCGCATTTACGCTCCCACTTCAACCTCCTTAAACCTCGCCTTCTTATTCCTTATCTTTTCATGAACCTCTTCACTCCATGTGCTGCTATCTTCAGCATCAAAAATGGTAATGTTCTGCGCAGGATCGGGCTTTAATAAATCAGATGGTTCACATTTCAAAATAACGGCTGCGGTTTTTACGCCTGAGTTGGCGGCACCGGCAACGCCATGCGCCAGGATGCTTGCTCCGCACAAATAAAGATTTTCAATTTCTGATTTGGCCTGGAAAGCAAATGGTCCGACTTGCTTGAGGACTTTTTCCGTACCATAAGCATTGCCACGGGTTGAGTTGATATAAAATTCATTGGTAATCGGCGTTCCCAGTTCTGCCTGCACAATTTTGCTTTTGATTCCGGGAAGAATTTTTTCCAGACTGTTAAGTGTCTTTTCAGTGATCCTTTTTTTCATGGCCAGGTATTCCGGCGTTTGGTTCCCGCCTTCGCCATTGAACTTTTCAAATGTTTTATAGTCAATGAAAGTAACCACTTCGATGTTGTGGTAACGTCCGTTAAAACTTGGCGGATCTTTCAGCGTGGTACAGCTGATGAAAAGACCGGAGAATTCATCATCGGTTAAAATATCATCGGCGACCATTTTAGCATAGATGGCATCAACGTCCATATCTTTCATCATCCAGATATTTCCGGAATCCATTCCAACACGCACATCCATATCAACCGTCAAGAACAAAAGCAATGAAGCAACGGAGTAGCGCGTATTCGTGAGCCGCTTCAACAATTTTTCACCCAGGTTTTCTTTGCCAACCATATCCAAAAATGTCTTATTCGGATCGGCATTGGAGATGACGCGTTTGGCTTTGATCACTTCTCCGCTTTCCAGTTCTACACCAACTGCACGTTTTTTATTTCCGGACTGTTCAAGCAAAATTCGTTTCACCCGCTGTTTTGTGCGCACTTCACCGCCATGCCTGGAGATCGCTTTCGTCATGGCTTTTACAATTCCTGCGCCACCACCCATTGGGTAAAAAGCACCATTGAAATAATGATCCATCACCGCACAGTGTAATGGAAAACTCGCCGAAGCCGGAGGCAATCCATGATCTCCGCATTGTACATTCAAAACCTGTTGTAGCTGCTTATCCTTTACAAACCAATTGATGACTCTCTTCAAACTGAACAATCCGTACTTGCCGAGATAACGGGTGCGATAAGGAATTGTAATGTTATCCCAGAATCCTTTCATCTTTACAACGACCTGCAGTTGCTGACTCACGGCATGAACCATATCCAGGTATTTCTTCAACCCTTTTTTTTCATGAGGAAACCTTTGGGCCAAAGATTCATACAGGTTATTGAGTCCTGCGGGCATGTCAATTTTATGATCGCCAATGTGGACATGCTCATATCCCTTCGGATTCATCCTGAAAAAAGTAAGGTCGTTGGCAATACCAAGCCCTTCGTATAATTCGCTGGTAGATTCACCTTTATCCAGCATGCCGATGTAATGCACTCCCGGACTGAACCGCTGACCCTTCAACATAAAACTATGACACCAGCCACCGGGCACGTCATGCTGTTCCAGCACAAGGACTTTTTGTCCTGCGCGTGATAAACAGATCGCTGCTGAAAGTCCGGCTGCGCCTGAGCCAATGATGAGCGTATCGAAGTTTTCCATTGAAAAGTTTAGCAAGATAAAGTAAATTTAATTTCGAATAATCAATCGCGATGCTTCGGTACGAAATCCGAAAAATCCTTTAATGATTATGTAGTAATCTTTGGGACGGATTTAATAACGGAATATCCGGCTCCATCCTAAAAAACAAAAGATGATTCAGATAAAAATAAAATCGAGAATAAAAAATTATTTTCAATAAATATTTTTCAATTATTAAAATCAGTTGATAAATATTTTTTTGTAATTCCATTTCATCTTCTACTTTTACTCCATTCAAAAAATTATTTTTGTTATGGGAGCATTTGACGATGAAAATTTTGATGCCGAAGAATTTTTCAAAAACTTCGAAGAACCATCTGCCGAAGATATGGCTGAAGCACGCAAGGAGCGCGACCGTATTCATAATATGCCTGTAATGCTGAAAGCAAAACAGCTCTTTGAATTGACAAAAGCGCTTACAGATGTAATTGATGAAGATCATCCTTTTGCATCTGTCAAGGACATGATGATGGAAGACGCCATTATGCTGGCTCCCAAAATAGCAGGTGCAGAAGGCGGTGACCTGTATTCCCTGCGGATGGAGAGTGCTGTGTTGATTCAGTATCATGCAAAACAGCTTTCCATCCAGGCCAATACGCTGTCCTACGAAAAGATGGTAGATCAGACCTATGTAAAACTCCTCCGCGAAGAAATTGAAGAGTTCCGAAAACTATTTGTTGCCTGGGTGGATACATTCGACAACATGAATGATATTTATGATGGCTGGATTCGTTTCAGCCCGCATGCGGAGTAATACAAAAAGGCAGGAACGCTGATCGTTATGATTTATAATGATCATAGTATTTGGAAGGGCTTTTCTCGTCAAAGTCCAAATTTTCTTAATCAAATATTATCTTTATTTCTTTGTGACCCTGAATGCTCTTAGCTGCTTTGTGGTAATCTTATATTCTTTGGCGATTGCACCAATAAAAAAAGGATCCGCAATTGCAGACCCTTCTTTATAAAATAACCTAAATAATATTATCGTGCGACCATGAATTTATCAGCGCAGAGCTTCTTTCCGGCATCATCAAGCAATGTGATTGAATAATTTCCGTTGGCTAGTTGGCTGACATTAATCTGCTGCTTATTGCTATTCATTTTGTCTGTAAGAACAATTTTACCTGTTATATCCATGATTTCATAATTCATAGTTACAGGAGCTACCAGTTCAACATGAACGTTGATTTCATTCACTGCTGGAACCGGGAAGGTGAGCATCGACTTAATGAGAGGAGACATTTCATCAATACCAATCATGCCGGAATAGTAAAGTGAATCTACCCTTAAAATGCTACCGGTTTTTCCTGAACCCAGCGGGCTACGTGGACTTGACTGGAGCCAGATCAGTGAGGAATCAGGAGTGCCGACACCTACAGGAGTGAGGTTGATCACAAAGTGGGTGTAGGTACCGATAAGCAAAGCAGCATCCAACGCGCCATACGCAATTGTATCACGCGAAGCGCCGTTCCTTTTATACAGGCAGGCTTCAATTGAACCATGATCTCCAGTCCCAGGTGTATACTCATAATAACCCATCAAAGCCCCATGAGGTACTGCATCAGTAACACCTCCCACAGGCGTAATCGTGAAAGCAGCAATGTTTACCAGTACATCTCCGTTTGAGGCTGCACCAGGAATTCCTGTGAAGAAACCCCCGGCTGTCCAGGAGGTTAATTTGATGGAACTGCTTCCAGACTGTACATCGGTTGTTTCAGGTTGTGCGCTGTGGACATGTGGATTGGAATTTTGAAGCGAAGAAAGATCTGTTGTCTTCCAACTAACAAGTGAATCGTAGGTATATGCTCCTATCGTGCTGTCTGTCCAAAGTTCAAAGTCTCCATTAATAATCTGCGCATTCGATACCAGCGCAATGGTCATGAGTAAAAGTGTGAGTAAGTTAATTTTTTTCATAGATATTTTTGTTTGAAAGTGGATTCAAAAGTAATTAATTGCTTCGTTCCCCGCAATGACAAAAAATCGCCGGAGATTCCAATAAATGAACGGCTCCGCAGCAAGCTACGAGGTATTCGGTGAAGGAGAATAAAAGATCGCGCCTGCTATTTATTTTCCGGTGGATTCTGTTCTCCCCCACTTTGCGGCGGTCTCCTGTTCCTGTTAGGATTCGAATTGGGGTTAGGCCGTTGTCCCTGGTTTGGTCGCTGTCCCTGATTCGGATTAGGATTTGGGTTCGGACGTTGACCTGACTGAGAATTCTGATTGGGATTTTGACGAGGCCCCTGATTAGGATTTGGGTTCGGATTAGGATTAGGGTTCGGATTATTCCCTCCACCTGAATTCTGATTGCGATTCCTGTTATCCGGTTTTCTGCGTTTATGCTTTTTCTTCTTCTGATCCATCCGGTCGATGCGATCCTGGCCAACCACATTTTCAAAGTCCGGCTTGTATTCAATCTCAACCTCTTCATGAATACGAAGCGCTGCCGGGCGCTCATTCTTCTTATTCAATGCAATGATTTCATTCACCCGGTCAACAGGCAATGGAATCCAGTTGCCATCGTATCCGGCTTCAACTTCCTGCTGACCTTGCTCGGGTGTAAAAGCAAACCACATCATACGTTTGAAAATATCCGTCTTCCGGTGAAAAGCTTTTCCCGTTTCTGTTTCCAGCACTGTGTTCACATTTGGAAAATCACGCAATGCATCCATGTATGAATCGAGCTCATAATTCAGGCAGCACTTCAGCTTCCCGCATTGTCCTGCAAGCTTGGCAGGATTCAACGCAAGGTTCTGGTATCGCGCAGCACTTGTGGTAACTGTACGAAAATCTGTGAGCCATGTTGAGCAACACAATTCCCTGCCGCATGACCCGATACCTCCCAGGCGTCCAGCTTCCTGGCGCATTCCTACCTGACGCATTTCAACGCGTGTTCTGAATTCATCTGCAAGCCTTTTAATCAGCTCCCTGAAATCCACGCGATCATCAGCGGTATAATAAAATGTTGCCTTCTTGCCATCGGCCTGGTATTCCACGTCACTAAGCTTCATCTGTAAATTCAGCGTCTTGATAATATCGCGCGTACGCATGAGCACAGGTTTTTCCTTGGTACGCATCTCATGCCATTTATCCACTTCGCTTTGCTTGGCCTTCCTGTAAAGTGCCTTTATCGTATCCGAATTTTCTGTGACGTTCTTTTTCTTCAATTGATGACGGACCAATTCACCTGCAAGTGATACTACACCGACGTCATGACCCGGCATTGACTCCACAGCAACTACATCTCCGATGCCAAGGTTGAAATTTTCTTTGTTCCGAAAAAATTCTTTACGCGTTCCCTTAAAGCGGACTTCAACGATATCAAAAGGTTTCTGTCCTGTGGGCAGCGCCATGCCTGTAAGCCAGTCATAAACATTCAGTTTGTTGCATCCACCTGTGCTGCACGATCCACCTGTGGAGCAACTTTTACTTCCATCCTTACTTGGTACACATCCCATAATTAACTGGCTCCTATTTCAAAAATATGTTGGTTCGTAATGATCTGGCTTTTTTACCAGAATGGCAAATGTAATGAATACGGAAATATCGAATGACAAATCCCGAATCCCGATAGCTATCGGGAGGCAGTAAGCAATAGGCAAGGACGATGAGTTCGATTTTGTTTGTGAATCTAAGAGTAAGATTCCTGGTAGGTAAAGGAAGTGGCTAGATACATTAACAAATAGGCAAAAAATAGCCATAAGAAATAGGCAGTAGGCAAGGATGATGAGTTCGGTTTTGCTTGTTACCAGGAGTAGGCTCCCGATATGTAAATGGAAGTGGCAAGAAGCCAGCAGCTAGAAGCCAGTAGCTAGTCTGATTTCGAATTTATTGTCTTCTACTTCACGTACAGTAACTTGCTGACCTTGAACGACAAATCTGCAAATAATATTTTAAAGTTGGCGTTGCGCTCCAGGTGAAAATGGGCCTTATTAAATTCTTCAATGAACTGTTCTGAGTTGTTTGCATTTACAAAAGGGGAGAATTTTTTGAAAGATTCCAATTCCTCGCCTTCAAACCGGATCATGGAACGGTCTGCAAAATTGATTACCAGGCATTCACGAAGGATATGCAGTCCGTTTTGAAGAAAGAGTTTTTGCTGTTCCCTGCTTGTTCCTGCTAAATCCTGTGTGATGTCTCCGATCGTTTTCAGGTTCATTTTCAGGCAGGCCCGCATCCATTCCAGGAAACGTTTGTTTTCATTTTGTTCTTCGTCATGATGCAGAATCAGGTTCATCGCCTCCAGGTAATTGCCTCCTGCACGATAGGCAATTTTCTGTGCTGCCTCTTTGCCAAGTGAATGACGTTCAACCAAAGCATTTGTCATATCAACATCATTGATCTTTTTCAGCTTCACCAATTGTGTGCGTGAAAGAATGGTGGGAAGAATCTGCTCGTAGTTTTCAGAAATGAGAAAGAAAAAAGTCTGGTCCGGCGGCTCTTCAATGATTTTCAATAATTTATTCGCGGCCGCGGCATTCATTTTTTCTGCCAGCCAGATGATAACGATCTTATATGGTGCTTCAACGCTTTTTAAAGTCAGTCTCCGGAGAATGTCGGCACTTTCATCAACAGAAATATTTCCTTGCTTGTTCTCACTGTCCAGTTCACTGATCCATTCATTGTATCCCAAATAGGGATTGCGAAGTACAGCCTTGCGCCAGTCGGTGACAAAATCTACACTTTTCGGATTTTTTATTTTCTCTCTTGTTGTAACCGGGTATGAAAATGTGACATCGGGATGTACGAGCTTTTTCATTTTCACACAACCGGCGCATGATCCACATGAATCTATATCAGTCCTGTTTTCACAAATCAGGTACTGTGAAAAAGCAATTGCAAGCGGGAGACTCCCTGCCCCTTCAACTCCGAGAAAAAGCAACGCATGACTCACCCTATTCTCCTTCACGGATCGGATCAACCGCTCCTTCACTTCCTGCTGGCCGATGACAGTACTGAATTGCATTGTGCGAAAATAGTGATTGCCAGATTATAACCTATCTCTAAAATATATAATAGTTGTTCATTTTGAAAGATCCCTCCCTTCGGTTCAGGAAGACAGGAACGATTATTTTAAGTGGCAGAAGTGATAAATTATTTCCGAAAGTAAAATTTTGCCTTCCGCAATTTTACATTTCATTCCATATGTCCTCCCGAACCGAAGGGAGGGATCTCCTTTATATTTAAACTTATCGACTACCAAATATCTTCATATCATTTTGAGATAGGTTCTATATTTGCAAACCATTTTCAAAAGAAAAGTTTGGATATCAAAATACTGCAACGCCACCGATCCACCATCTCATTGGGATTTTCGATGAATCTTTGTGGCTTCGAGACTTTGTGGCAAATTTTTTTACAATTGCATTAAATAAATTATGAAAACAATTGATGATTATAATTTTTCTAGTCAAAAAGTCCTGGTACGCGTTGACTTCAACGTTCCGCTGGACAAAAAGACTTTGGCTGTCACCGATGATACCCGCATCCGGGCTGCGATACCCACGATTCAAAAAATTCTCGCTGATGGTGGTTCTGCGATTCTCATGAGTCACCTGGGAAGGCCGCTGAAAAAACTGAAAGAGGATGGAACTATCGACTATGAAAAGTTTTCATTGAAACATGTGGTGAAAACACTTTCATCTCTTTTAAATGCTGAAGTAAAATTTGCAGAAGATTGCATTGGTGAACCGGCAAAAAATGGGGCCGCCAGTCTGAAAGCAAAAGAAGTGCTGCTGCTGGAAAACCTCCGCTTCCACAAAGAAGAAGAAAAGGGTGATGAGAATTTTGCACAACAACTTGCATCCCTCGGAACATTTTATGTGAATGATGCTTTCGGAACAGCGCACCGTGCACATGCTTCCACTGCTGTAATTGCAAAATTCTTTCCGGGTAAAAAATGTTTCGGTTACCTGATGCGTGATGAAGTTGCTAATGCAACACGCGTGATGAATAGCTCCGAGAAACCGTTCACCGCAATTCTTGGTGGCGCAAAGGTGAGTGACAAGATTCTGTTGATTGAAAGCCTGTTGTCGAAAGCTGATAACATTATCATCGGTGGCGGAATGGCTTACACCTTCTTCAAAGCCATGGGCGGGACAATCGGAAATTCTTTGGTAGAAGATGACAAGCTCGATCTTGCAAAAACACTTTTTCAAAAAGCAAAAGACAGCAACGTGAAATTATTGCTTCCTGTAGATTCCATTGTTGCAGATAAATTTGATGCCAGTGCAACGACTGCAGAAACATCCAGCAATTCTATTCCCGAAGGATGGATGGGCCTGGACATCGGCAAAAAAGCAATTGCAGAATTCAGTGCAACGATTCTCAACTCAAAAACTATTTTGTGGAATGGCCCGATGGGAGTATTCGAAATGGAAAAATTCCAAAATGGAACCAAATCCATTGCCAATGCAGTTGCAGAAGCGACTTCCAAAGGAGCATTCTCTTTAGTTGGTGGAGGCGATTCAGTTGCGGCCGTAAACCAATTCGGATTGGCAAAAAAAGTGAGTTATGTTTCTACCGGTGGCGGGGCGATGTTGGAGTTTTTTGAAGGGAAGATTTTGCCTGGAGTGAAAGCGATTGAAGAATAGGCGGAAGTTGGTAGCGGCAGGAGGAAATTAATACAGAAACGGTTTCGGGTTCTCCGGTCTAATATCTCAAATCTGTTTCCGCCCCAAACCCATTTTCAATCTTCTTTACTATCCCCTTCTCATCAATGGATACAAATGATGGCACTGCGCTGATGTAATATTTGTCGGCAATCGGTTGTCCGTCTTCAATGGCTTTAAGAGAAATATTCCGCTTAGATAGTAGCGTGCTTAAATCCCGTTCACTCGCATCGATGCCAATGAGCAGGACTTCCATGTCTTTGTTTTCATTTTGAAATTGCTGCATCGCATTTAAAGCTTTCAGGCATGGATAGCTGGAGCGGTAGAAAAAAAACAACACCACTTTTTTTCCTGCGAATGATTTCAGCGTTATGCTGTCACCCATCAGCACCTTGCCTTTAAAATCTGGTGCTGTATTTCCCGCTTTAAGATGGTGGTGATAAACCTTTTCCAGGATATTTCTCAGACGGAAATGTGCAGGAATATTTTTAAACGTGAACAGTGAGTCGTGTGGCTGCGTGGAAGAGAATTCTTTAAGCTTAAAATTATTCTCCTTGTAAACCGAATCATTGTTCAGCTTCATCACACTTCTTTCAGAATAAGCAACAGGTAAATACGTTTGTTTGTCAATAAGAAAAGTTTTTTCCTGGCGTTGCCCGTCAGGCAGCGTGGCACGGATGAGGTCGATGAACTTAATGTTGAAGCAGGATTTACCCATGGCCTCTTCGTCTTTTCCCTGTCTCACAATAAATGTTGTTTGCTGCAGGCGGTCGAGACTGAAAACAACTTCCGTCTGGAAGAATGGCGGGAACAACCCTTCGCTCTGGTAGGCCCCGCGGAACATGCTTTGGTTACTGCTGCGTGAATAAATAACTCCTGTGCTATCAGAACCATTGAGCTGCACAAGGTCATTACTCGTACACAGGTTGCCATCTCCATTATTCATCATCACGATAAACTTGAACGGAAATGCTGAATCACCCTCTGCAGCAGAAAACTTACTTTGAGAAAAAGTATTTTTTGTTTTGGCATCATTGAAGGTCTTTTTCGAAACATCCATTTTGTAAGTGCCTCCCTGTAAATTCATGCATGCCTGGAAAGATTTTTCCAGAATTGCCTTCGGATTATCCTGCGCAAACGTATCGCTCCGGTATATAGAAACTAATACCAATAAGACACATATCAATTTTTTCATTTTTATTTTTTCGGATTTGTTTCGGGATTCGGCATTCGGATTTCGAGATTTTCTTCATCCCATTTTTCAGTTGCTTTTGTCATATTATCTTTCATCTCTTTCATCACCGGCAACAACGCAGGAGCCATTTTCAATACGGGATAATACAAATGCGATTCCGCTTTTTTATCTGCTGAAAAATAATGGTGCCTCACATCCAGTTGGTTGAAGAAATAAAGTATGACGCTGGTGATGAATGCATATTTCAACATTCCGAAGATGGCGCCGAGTATTTTATTGAAGATGCCCAGTGTGGCAATGTTCACCAGTCCGGTAAATAGTTTTGCAAGGAAAAATATTCCGACAGCTACGAGTGTGAACATAATAACAGAGCAAACGATGTTCACTGTAAACGGGTTCATATTCCCGATTTTCAAAATAAGTGGTTGCAGCAATCCGCTCAATTTAAATGCTGCATAGGTTCCGAGAAACAAAGCCCCCACTACTGCGATTTCAAAAATAAAGCCTTTGATAAATCCACGAACGAGTCCGATGAGAAGCAGAATTGCTAAAGTAATATCAAGATAATTCACGGTTGAAAGATCGGGAGAATGACAGGCAGGAGAGAATTAATGCAGGAAAGTTTCCAACGGTACGAAACGCGAATCGCTTCGAATCTACGTATCGAACTAATGTTCGAATTTAAAATACAATTCCTGTTATGGCGATTCGTAATTTGTAGATTCGCAGGCTTTCGCGTTTCGTACCATCGCGATTCGTACCGCCTAGTTCATTCCTCTCTCTTTTTTTATTACTTCATACGCCTCATTGATCTTCTTGAATTTCTCCTGCGCATCTTTCTGGAATTCCGGTCCGAGGTGATGCACTTTGTCCGGATGGTATTTCATCGCCATTCTCCTGTATGCTTTCTTAACCTCATCATCGCTCGTTGATTTTTCAATTTCAAGAATTTTGTAAGCAGTGTCTCCGTCTTTTACAAACATGCTTTGCAGACTCACATAATCGCGCTCATTGATTCCCAGTAACGACGCAATCATCGCAAGGAGATTTTGTTCTTCTTTATTTACATGGCCATCTGCGGCTGCAATTCCAAAAAGCAGGTGGAGCAATTGCAAACGGGAAGAAGAATCCACATTCAATCTTATCTGCTGACATACTTCATGAACATTAATATTTTGCTTCAGAATTTCGCGCAGCAATAACATCCGCTGATTTGCGATCTCCGCTCCAAACTGTTGTGTGAAGAATTTCCTCACATATTCCAGTTCGGTTTTCATCAGCCTGTTGTCGGCTTTCATCACTGCTGCACAGAGTACGAGCAATGCAGCACTGAAATCATTCGGGGGAAGCGCCGTTCCGGGTTTGTAATTCGTTGTTGCCTCATCACTGATTGCGCCAAGTGCAAATCCCAGAATCCCACCTATGGGACCTCCCATCGCCCAGCCGAGCGCCCCGGCAATCCATTTATTCCATTTCGCCATTTCTGGTATGCTTTTTTATTATTGACCGCAAAAGTAATAAACGCGACTCCTTATTATGGGCTATTCGCAGTTGATCTGCCTTCATTCACCAATAATACCTTGACGAAAGATCGATAATCGTATACTTTGCATTCACTAACTCATTAAAAATTTAAAATATGAACACAATTGAAGTACAGGATTTCATCCACGTTTATTGCATGTTCTCTTTCCGTGACGGACGAAAACTTCCCGGAATTATTGTAAATAAGTACAATGTCGCTGCCGGAAGGGTTGAGTATTTTTTCATCAACCAGTCTGATATGGCCACTTACAGAGCTGCTTTCGATAATTATGACCGTGAATCTTGCTCAAAATTGAGCCAACTTGTTAAGGTTGAGGATATTCTGAATATCCGCCCTGTTTCCCTGGCCGATTACAAAATGACCATGCAATTGCTTACTGAACGTTCCCATCTGATTAACGCTGCAAGATAAAATACCTAAATAAATAGCATGAAGTCCCTGTCGCAACACGGCAGGGACTTCTTTTTTAGATGACTCTTCGTCACGTAAATGCAATGATTAGCCAAATACTCTGTTTAAGGAAAAAAGAGTTATTATATTTACCATCCTAAATCTGATGCGGGTACTGAGGGAACATGTACAAGCCATTACTTATTCGTCTGTGTTTTTCTATCATGATCGTGACGGCCATATTTTTGGGCTGCAGGAGTTTTATTTTCCAAACCGATCCGAAACATTTTTCTGAACAACAAGAGGAGAATGGAATTCCGCTCCAGGACAGAATGGATTTGGCGATGAGTTATGAATTTGAAATCACCAAAGAGGTTGCAACGAATACTGTTCCCCGTGAACGATTGATCGCTGCGAAAGCTTCTGCTTTACAATCTCTGCAACATCCAAAATATGGCAACAGTACACAAGCCGCCATTCCTGGAATTGCCTGGACAGAACGCGGACCAAATAATATAGGAGGGAGAACAAGGTCTCTACTTGTTGATCCTAATGATCCGACAAAGAAAACTGTGTGGGCCGGAAGCGTTGGTGGCGGGATTTGGAAAACAACTGATATCACTGTTACCAACCCGGCGTGGGCTCCCGTGAATGATTTCTTCAGCAACATCGCAGTAACGACCATCACGTACAATCCTTCCGTACCAACGACGATGTATTTCGGAACGGGCGAAGGATATTTCAACGCAGATGCAATGCGCGGATTGGGAATCTGGAAATCTACTGACGCCGGTGCAACGTGGAATCAACTTGCGTCTACCAACAATGCAAATTTCTATTATGTGAACAGGATGATTGTACATCCTTCCGGAGATCTTTATGCAACAACACGCAATGGATTATTCAGGTCGCAGGATGGTGGCACAACATTCAACCGCGTGTTGGGTGCTTCTGCCCCGGGAGGATCCGTTACGGATAATTTCAGTGATGTAGAACTTGCTGCTGATAATTCCATCTGGGCCGGTTCTCTTGGAGCAGATGGTGGCGTGTACAGAAGTACCACAGGTAATGCGGGATCGTGGACATTGTTAAACACCGGCGCCAATGGTTTTCCATCCAATGGATTCTGGCGTGTTGATATTGCCTGCGCCCCATCTAGTGCTGCAACCTGTTATGCCTACCTCGAAGGTCCTGCCGGCTTGCTGAATCTTTATAAGACAACTAACACCGGAGCAACATGGACAACATGCGCCAAACCTGCTGATGCTGATGGTGGAATTCCTGCAGCAGATTTTACCCGATCACAAGCCTGGTATGACATGAGCATGGCCGTTGATCCGAATAACGCCAACAACGTTTTTGTCGGAGGTGTTGATTTATTCAAGACAACAAACGGAGGAACTTCCTGGGCGCAGGTTGCTCACTGGTATGGCGGTTTCGGTTTTCAATACGTGCATGCCGATCAGCATATTGTACTGTATGAACCGGGCAATTCAAATGTTATTTATTTCGGGAATGATGGCGGTGTGTGGCGCTCTACAAATGCAACTGCTGCCATGCCTGCAATTGCTACCAAAGACAATTCGTACGACGTCACACAATATTATGCATGTGCTGTTCATCCCACTGCTTATTCAAATTATTTTCTCGCCGGCGCACAGGATAACGGCACACATAAGTTTGTGAATCCCGGCATCAATGCGGTAACGAGTCCAACTGGTGGCGATGGATGTTACTGTCACATCGATCAGAATCAACCGCAGTATCAATGGACGTCATATGTGTACAACAATTATTATCGTTCCACTGATGGCGGAAACACCTGGACATCTGTTAGCTTTGGTAATTCCGGAAGTTTTGTGAATCCGACAGACTACGACGATGCATCTAATATATTTTATGCTGCCATCAGCGCAGGAAATTATATGCGGTGGACAGATCCGCAAACAGGTGCTACCACTGCTACAGTAAATGTAACCGGGTTCGGCGGAGCCAATGTGCGGCATATTTCTGTCTCCCAGAATACGCCCAATCGTGTCTTCTTCGGTTTGAGTAACGGAAGTGTCGTCCGCGTGGACAATGCAAACAGCGTTGCTTCACCTGCTGCAGGAGTTGTAGTAGGTACGCCGGTTGCCAACAACAGCGTTTCCTGCATTGCCATTGAAAACGGAAATGACAATCACATCCTTGTTACTTATTCCAACTACGGCATCAACAGTGTGTGGGAATCAACAAATGCTTTGGCCGGCGCACCCACATTTACAAGTGTAGAAGGCAATCTTCCTGACATGCCTGTACGGTGGGCTTTATTTTCTCCGCTTAATAATGCCCAGGCAATTCTCGGCACAGAAGTCGGGGCATGGTCTACAGATTTATTGAATGGCGGAGCAACAAACTGGGGCGCATCCAGCAGCGGACTTGCAAACACACGTGTGGATATGCTGCAGACCCGCACCAGTGACAACCTCGTTGCTGCGGCAACACATGGAAGGGGATTATTTACCTCTGATGTTTTCATGACTCCCTATCCTGATTTTACTGCAACACCTCTCATCACTTATACCAACAAATCAATCCAGTTTAGTGATGGATCTTATAAATCAACTTCGTGGAACTGGGATTTCGGTGATGCTGTAACGTCTGCGCTGAAAAATCCCATGCACAGTTACACTGCCCCGGGGTTGTACACGGTTACACTTGTCATTAACGGCAATGGAGCATATACTAAAACCAGGGTAAGCTATGTACAGGTTTTACCGGATCGCGCTACGCCTTACCTCGTTGTAAATGGTGACGGAGGAAGTTTCGACGTGAGTCCATTGGACTTCGGTGCAGAAAATATTTCTGGTACACCTTGGGAGCGCGGGAACTCGGGCGTTGCAAATAAAAACGGAACGGTGAGTGGATCATCGGCCTGGGTTACAGGTTTAGCAGCTGCGAATTATACAGACAATACAAACTCAAATCTCTACTGTCCGAGTTTCAACATGAGTGCAAACGGAGTTTACATCTTGAGCTTCTATGGCAAGTGGAGGGCGGAGCAGGCCTATGATGGTTTCCGTGTAGAATATTCACTGGACAAAGGAAGCAACTGGACAATACTCGGCGCGTATGGTCCTCCACAGTGGTACAATTTCGACAACCTCGCAGGCGGTTCTGCATTTCCTACCGGCGAACCATTTTTCTGTTCAGATACGGGATCAACTTATTACAAACACCTGATGGATATTTCTGCTTTGAAAGGAAATCCAATGGTGGCATTTCGTTTTGTTTTTTTGAGTGATGGGTCAGTAACAAAGGCTGGTGTGGCAATCGATAATTTTGAAATACAAGGTCCACCGAATACCAGTCCGCTGCCGGTAGAGTTGCTTTCTTTCATTGGTGAAGCGAAGAAAGATTACAATTTACTTTCATGGACAACTGCCAGTGAAGTCAACAATTCCGGTTTTGAAATTCAGCGAAGTGATAATGGAAAAGATTTTTCGAAGATCAATTTTATACCCGGTGCGGGAAATTCTACTTCACTAAAAGAATATTCATTTAAAGATTCTGATATAGGAAACAGGGTTTTATATTATCGTTTAAAGCAAATTGATATTGATGGTGCTTTTAAATACAGTGAGGTAGTTGCCATCAGCAACAAGAATAAATTATCACTTGCCATTCAATCGCTTTATCCGAATCCATTTGGAAAAGAGATTGGAATATTACTTAACAGACCTTTAGAGGAGTCTGTTACAATAAAGATTTTTGACGCTGAAGGCAAATTAGTTTTTAATGAAATGTATCCGCCATTCCGCAATAATATTTTCATCAACACGGAAAGTTTTTCAGCAGGAGTTTATTTTATATCTCTGGAAACAGGGGAAAGTAAGTTGGTGAAGCGAATCACGAAGAGTGAATAGTTGACTGGTTGATTGGGTAATTGGGAACAGCCGACCATACCCATTGACACACCCCTAAATCCCCTCTCCCCTTCCCGCCATCCATCGTGCAGAGGGGACTTAAACAGCCAAAAAATAATTCGATCGTAACAAATTATTCCGGAGTCATAGCCTTCTGTCCGGAAGCTATTCGCGCGGGAGAGAGGATCCCGTACTATCGCGCGGGGTGCGTGGTTGTTTTTAAATTGGGAACAGCCGACCACACCAATTGACACACCCCTAAATCCCCTCTCCCCTTCCCGCCATCCATCGTGCAGAGGGG
>JBDTTM010000045.1:0-15883 GCA_039930605.1 Bacteroidota bacterium | reverse complement strand
ATAGAAAGGGATCTATTTCGATTCGCGCCCCCAGAAATGCAGCGGGGATGGAGCCGGCGATGAGCAAAAGAAAAAGTTTTTTATTCAACGGACTGGTTTGCACATATTGCGTAAACGCCATCAGAGAAACAATGATGTTCATGATGAGTGCAGAGGGCTTCATTATTTCTGGCGCGAAATGATAAAGTCCCATCAGGGCGAGATAACCACTGGCTCCGCCGTGGCCGACGCTGGAATATAAGAACGCAACGATGAAAAGAAGAAATAGAAAAATCAATTGGGATGCATCCATGGTTTTTGTCCGGTAGGAATCGGAGACGAATATACAAATTGCGGGTACGCTACCGGGCAACCTAATATGAGAAGCAAATGCACCTTAATCAGTTCTTCGCCAGCGTAGTATGTTCCTGCGGCAAATGCAAGAATCTAAAATATTTTTTTTATTGATAAAGTGTTTGAAATATATGAAGACAGTTGCATTAATACAAAACCAATTAAATAAAATATATTTGGAAATCCCCTTAGATTCGCAACTCAATTCTTAAACAAAAAAGGGACACTTCTCAGTATCCCTTTTAGTTTTCCAAAACACTATTTTCAATTCTGCTTAACCATTTGTTTTGTGTCAAACACTTTACCGTCGGTAATCAAAGTGTATTTGTAAATACCACTGCTTAAATCAGGAGCGTAAACATTTATTTGCCCTTCGCCCCTTTCGGTAATATCAACGGTTTTCAAAATGGTTCCTTTGTTGTCGTAAAAAAACATCTGCGCCTCCTTTACATCAGAAGGAATACTGAAAGTAATCATCGTATGCTCCGCAAACGGATTCGGAAAATTCTGATTCAGTACAATCTGCCGGATATTTTTTAGCTCAACATCAATCCCATTCGAATTTCCTTCATCGCCTCCTGGGTTTGCCTGACGATTGCCTGCATTGCAGCAGTTGTCAAGTTTGGCCTGCATTGATTCAATGGTTTGCTCTTGTTGTTTAACTGCTGCAACAAGAAACGGAATAAGTTCAGAATAATTTACAGCCTTAAAATCAATTTCAGGATACATTTCATTTCCGAGCGAATCATACCTTGCAGGATGAACACAATCTTTAACGGCATTCGGTAATACCTGCTCCAGATCTTGCGCAAGTACACCATAATGGGTGCCGGCTGGCAATCGCATGGACTCATTCTGCTGCTGTTTAAAGGTATATGACTTTGGTGTTAAAGCGGTAAGTACAGTCATTGGATCGTTTATATCCTGAATATTTTCTTTTAAGTTTGCATCAGAAGCTTGATAATTACCCGTTGTGCTTAATACATCTCCGTTAAAATATCCTGCAAAATCAGTGAGTGAAAGAGGGCAAGGAAGAACGGGACACGGTATAATTCCCAAATCTCCAACAACCGCATAATTTATTTTACCTGGACTCGGAGATTGGGTAAATCCATAAGTGCCTACATTATTTCCTCCTAACAAAAGAGGCGTTGTAATACCATTTGTGCTACCAAGGACACCTACATTAGTTTTTCCTTTGCCTACCGTGCCTACTAATCCATAATTCGCATTCTGAGAAGTCTTGGAATCAGCATAAGCACCCACTGCAATTTTATCATTAGTTTGGTTAGTAAAATATCCTGCCATGCTTATACTATATGAGGTTTGATCAGTTGTTTGATATGACTGAAATTTTGCATAAGGAGCTGGATTAAGAGTGCAAGGTGTTCCGACAAGAACATCCGTGCTGCCCAAATGTTGTCCGGAAAAATAGTAATCATGTCCGTTAAGAGGAATTTCAAAATCACCAGCCAGTGGATATGTAGTATGAGCTCCGCAATAATTCCCAAGCCCTTCCTTTGGTACATAAATGATGTCGCCATGATCATTAACCGACAATATACCAGGTCCGAGGTTTGGCTCGGTCGTGCATATATTCGTCATATCTCGCAAACGCAATCCACTGTATGCTATGGCATTTATAGGAGGCGGATCGAAACCTCGTGGCGCTGAACCTGAGGGATACATACCGGCATTTATCTCAAGTTTATTTTGAGGTCCGGGACCTACACCGGCAGTTACATTCAGGTCTCCTGAAAGACCTATACCAACTCTAACACTATCATTTCCTAATATCATTTGATCATGAAACGGAACGGTCGCTTGATAACCAATAGCTGTTGAGTTGAACTCTAATCCCGTTACAACAGCAGTGCTGCATCCAAGAAAAGTGTTACTGCTTAACAAGCTTCCTAAACCAGAATAGACGCCTACTATAGTATTATTATGGCCAGCTACATTGACAAATCCAGATGTATGACCAACAAAAGAATTATTGTAACCCGCTGCATTATGGTATCCGGCAGAATCTCCGATAGCTGTATTATTTTTACCATCATCTAATATTCCTGTACCAGCATTTACGCTACCCGGATCAGTAAAACGGAGTGCTCCATTTCCAACTGCAACATTACAACTGCTTACGCATCCATATGTTGGTCTTCCATGCACATCCGGCAGACATGAATAAGTACCTGTTGGATTAAAATTCATCATCTCTAATGCCGTCTTACCAATTGCAATATTTTCACTTAAATATTTATTGCTTTTAAGCGCTGCCTCGCCAATTGCCATATTATTATTCCCATCTAAGCTAAGCTCTGCTGCCTCTTCCCCAATGGCCACAAGCGAACACCCATGTACATTTTCTTTACCAGCATTGAATCCAAGGGCACAACCTCCGTATGCTAAATTATCGTGAAGCGCATTAACGCCAACAGCTGTATTTTCAGATTCGGGTAGGTCGTACGGGGGTCCAATTCCGGTAACAAGACTATATAAAGCTCCCGAACCAATGGCAACATTTTGATGTGCATCATTATTATTATAAAGAGCTTGATAACCAATCGCGGTATTGTATAATCCTCCGGTAGTTGAAAAGCCTGCTTCATTTCCAACAAGAGTATTGTAAAAACCTCCTGCCGAAGTTACACCAGGATTGCCTGCATTTACTCCTACGAATATGTTTCTGATATCTCCACCATGCCACAGAATTCTGTCACTCCCTGAACCATTCGCTAACCAATAGGCACCTGTGGTGGTATTGATGTCAATATCCCCATTAACATCGAGCAAAAATGCAGGAGTAAAATTTCCAATAGCTACATTTCCGTTAGCTAATATTTGTAGTCTTTGTAGCGCATTTGTCTTAAAATTCATATTATATAAACTTCCTTTATGTTCTACATTCAGATCAAAAAGTTCAGTAGAATTCCAGCCAACAAAATTCGATGAGATACCCGTATTAGCCGGAGTTGTAACCTGTGCTTTAACGGTAAGAGAAAACGCAGTAATGAAGAGTAAGAAGATTGTTGAAATTAGTTGCTTAATTTTCATGGCATTGTAATTTAAGATTGGTTATTTACTTATTATAAAACTTCCAGTTTGTAGCACATTATTTTTAGCTGATAATGAAAAGTAATATATTCCATTACTAAAATCTCTAACATTAAAATCAAAGATCTTATCCGAATTACCTAATTTAATTTTTTTTAAGAGTTGTGAATTATTATTGAGAATATCCAATTCATAGTTATTTAAATTATCTCGTGGATGAAAGTTAAAATTTATTTGCATAGAAGCAGGGTTTGGATAAATGTCTAAATAATTTAAGCCTTCATTAGGAATTTCGTAAACTGGATCAGGTGGGGTGCCACATATAGAATAAATAGATATAGCTCGACCTGCGGCAAAATTATCTTTCATTAAAATCATTTTTGTTCCATTCTCTGTGACTAATATTGGGCGAAGTAGTGATGTTCCACCGGGACATCCTAAACAATAGGGACCTCTGGTGCTATCAGCATGAAATAATACGGTGCCATCAGTACGCATAATCCAGAGTTGTTGACCTGGTTCATTTTGAGCAGTAAACATATATTCGATATTTGAAGAATCACAATCAAATAAAGTGCGGCTCAAATAAAGTATGAAATAAAAATAAGAGTTACCATTATTTAAAGAGTGCGGAACAGAAATGTTGGTCATGAATGGAGAAAAATCTAAATTATAAATATCAAATGTATTTGTTGCTGTATCTAAAAAAACATACTTGGTTTCAGTATTGCTAATTTTAGCAGGATAAAAGGTGTATCCGTAAAGAGTTGAATCAATAGTATGTTCAAGAGTTATTTGTGACTGAGCTTTAGTTCCAGCCATTAAGAGAATGAGAAATACGTAGAAGATAGAGAGATTCTTTTTCATATAAGCTTTTAGAAACTTTTTCTTTTGGTAATAATAATTAAAATTTTGATTGAAACTTTTAGACCTTCATGTTTTTGGCCAATGTCAGAATTTTGGTTGCCGAATTTCAGTATTATTCCTTGCCAGTTTTAAGAATGACCATTAAACAAGTGAATTAAATTCGAAGTGTTTATTGGCTATTATATCTGTCATTCATAACGTCTCGGAGTCAGAGGCCTCTCAAATGCGTATATTGTTTTTAATTTGTATTTCAGAGAACTTACTCTTAAAAAATCATGAACCTACGACAATTATAAGATGAGACTTATAAGAGGTGAAGAAGAAACCTTAATTTAATTTTAGAAGTTAATACTGTTTTTAAATTTGTTTATTTTGCTATGAAAAACTTGCCGGTCTGCACAAGTTTGTTCTTGCTCTGAAGGGTATATAAATAGTTCCCTCCAATTAAAGAATTACAATCAAGATTTACTTCGCGCTGCCCTCTTATGGAAATGGTTTTTACTGTCCTGAACTGTGCATCGGAAATAATCAGTAAATATTCTTCAAAATTGTCGGGTGGTATAACTGTAAAATTAACCTTATTATTAGATGGTACCGGATACACGTTTACATATTGATTACCATCATCCTCATGATTTACTTCAGCAACGCTTGCAGGCAAGGTACCGCAGAGTGAGTAAATAAAAAACTCAAGGTTATGGTTAAACAATGTCATTTTGGTGCCTGCATTTGTATTGTTAATTCCACGAACTGTCACGCTGCCATTATTACCCCCGTTTATGTAAGGAATAGTAACACTGTCTTTTGAAAACAGAAGCGTACCGTCAGTCCGGAATACCCAGAACTTTTTATCATCTTGTGCCCCCCCTTGAAACATGGCATATTCAACGGTACTGCTGTCGCAGTCAAATAATGAATTGGTGATATAACCAATGGTATATGATTGCCCTGAATCAGTAGAAACGCCAAGCGGAACATTAATCATAAAAGGAGTATGGTCAATATTGTACAAGCTGAATTGGTCATGCCAGTAATCATAAATTACATACTTCAAGTTAAAGTCTCCAAGGTTGGTGAGAAACAAACCTTCCATACCAAACCCGATGGTGTAGGTATGCTCGTAAGTAAATTGCCCTTTACAATCAGTTTGCTTAATCAAGTTTGCAACCCTAAGGACAACGAAATATTTCCCAATCTTTTTCATAATTATTTGTTTTTTATTTTTTTAGAAAAATACACATTCTTCTATATCAGAAGAATGCTGGTATTAAAAGCAGATGTATCCGCAAATGTAAGCGGCTAACCTCTTCTTCCAGGCAGCAGGCACGGGTTTATCAAATAAAACGCAGAAAAGTAGTTGAGAGCAACTATAGGAGAAATTATTTTACAAGTGATATTCGGCAAAAAGTTCTTCTCAAAATAAAACACATTCACAAGAAACCAAAACAATCTTGGAAAGAATATTATTACAAAAAGTTTGTGACAGGGCTCGGTGTTACCCATTGCAGTTTTGGTTTGGGCGAGTAAATGTAACAGCATATTTCAACTACACAACATTAAATTACTTTTTCAGGCAGAAGAATTCAAAAAATTCTCAATAAATAAAAGAGACTGACTCCTAATACCGACACAGCCATTTTTATTTTATGGAGTGCCAAATGAAATGCATTACAATGTAAGCGGTCTATAGGCTAATTCCCGAGCAGGAGGTGAACCGGGACCATTTCTCCTTCGTTGATCTTTTCACTCTCTTCAGAAAAACAAAGCAGGCAGTTCGCTTCTGCGTAGGTGCACATGATGAATGATTCCTGTCCGTCCATGGGCGTAACAGTTTTAAAATCGGTTGTTGCCTTTAGAAAATGAGTCAGGCCTTTTTTCTTTTGTATGCTTTTGGAGAGCGGGAGATTGATCGTGTTGAGAAAACAATTTGGGTCGCCGCTGAATTTTCGAATTGCCGGCAAAACATATTCATAAAAACATGTAAGCACTGATGCAGGATTCCCGGGCAATCCAAAAATATATTTTTTATTTTTTTCGCCGAAGTAAAGTGGTTTTCCGGGCTTCTGTTTTACCTTGTAAAAAACCTCATTTACTTTTTCTTTTTTCAAAACCGTTCCGACAAAATCATAATCACCGACAGAAATTCCACCGGAAAAAAGGATGAAGTCAGAATTATTCAATGCAGACTTGAAAATTTTCAATGTTTGTTTTTCATTGTCAGGGACAAAAGAAGTTTTCACGTTTTCAATTCCCAGCTGCTTCAATGCAGATTCAAGAGTAATCGCATTTGATTCAAATATATTTCCTCTTGATAATTTCGTTCCCGGCTTTTGCAATTCATTTCCTGTGACAATAATTGAAATTGTTGGCTTTTTAAAAACGGAAACACTTTTCAATCCCATGGAAGCAAGAAATCCGATTCCTGCCGGCGAAAGCAGCGTGCCTTTCGATAAAGCAAGCGCGCCTTTTTTTATTTGAGAGCCTTTTGTCCTGATATTCAGACCGGGCTTTAAATTTGCATCTTCAACCGAGAGGATGTTTCTGTCAACCTCAACCTTTTCCTGCATGATTACCGCGTCAGCTCCTTTCGGAATTTCAGCGCCCGTAAAAATCCGGATTGCCTGTCCGGAAGAAATTATTTTCGTGTAACTTTTTCCTGCAGCGGATTCACCAGCAACAGTAATTTTTTGTCCGCTGAAAAAATCTGAGGCAATAATTGCATATCCGTCCATTGCTGACTGATCAAAAGGAGGAAGATCCAATGGAGCATAAATATCTCTTGAAAGCACAAATCCAGCGACGCGAGAGATCTCGCGGACTTCTGCCTTGGAAGTTGTAACGGTTTGTAGCACCTTCTCTTGTGCTTCTTTTACTGAAATCATATTTGGAAAGAGAAATATAAAGCCAAAACAATTCTCATTTGGACGCTTGTGACTTTTGACTTAATAACTTGTGACTTTCCCCCTATCCTCCAATCGCCAGCATACTTCTCTCCTTCGATTCTGCATGAGCTGTGGCCCATTGTTGCTCATCATGTCCGCCGAGCATGTAATGTTTTCCGAAGAGACATTCTTTGATGAGCACTTCGATATCATTTCCGGCGCGCATTGAAGTAAGTAAGTCGGATTCAGTTTTGGAAAAAAGACAATTTCGCATTTTGCCGTCAGCAGTTAATCGCATCCGGTTGCAACCACCGCAAAACGGCTCGCTCATTGTGCTAATTACAGCAAATGTGCCCGCATGATTTTGTACGCGGAATTTTTTCGCTGTATCATGAATGCCATCATCCAGTTTTTCGACACCGGGAAAATTGCTGTTTATTGTTTCTAGAATTTCTTTGTACGTGATCAGCTTTTCCGGCTGCCAGTGATTTCCCGGGAAAGGCATGAACTCAATGAAGCGTATGTGTATGTCAGCATTTCTTGTCCACTCAACGAATGCAGAAATCTCTGTTTCATTGTATCCATTCATCACAACCATGTTTACTTTTACATGAAAATTATTGTCAAGCAACAATTGAATATTTGATTTGACTCGCTCAAATTCATTTCTCCCGGTAAGTTTTTGAAAGGTAGCTGCATTAAGTGAATCCAGGCTGATGTTCACGGAATTGATTCCTGCGAGTTGAAATGTCGGAAGAAACTCGTCCACATACATTCCGTTTGTTGTAAGGGTGAGCTCAACGTGTAATTGCGAGAGCCGCATGATAATATCCTTTGCATCTTTTCGCACCAGCGGTTCACCACCCGTAAGACGGATTTTCTTTACGCCAAGATTTACAAACGCTTTTGCAAATTGGCCGATCTCGTCTGCCGACATCAATGCCGCATCATGTTTCGGCTGAAATCCATTTTTATTATGTGGAGAATGCGGCAGGCAATACAGGCAACGGAAATTGCATTTATCGAGAAGAGAAATTCTCAGGTAATCATGTGTTCGTCCGAAACCGTCTTTAAGCATAGTCACTAAATTTTTCTGCCACTAATTTCATCTGTCTACCGGCAGGCAGGCGAATTATCACTAATATTTTTCGATTTTGCATTAATTAATTCGTGTTAATTCATGCAATTCGTGGCCTCTATCCTCCCGAAAACGGTGGCATCAAAGCAACGACATCCTCATTCTTTAATTCTACATTTCCGTTTTGCACTTTTTTGTTGACGGCAATCAGGAAAGAATGATTGGCCAATTCAGGATAATGCCTGAAAAGTGTGACTTTCAATTGATCCGTATTTTCAATTTTTGAAAGGTCAAAATCCGCTTTTCCCGCAATATCTGTCAATGATCCGAAGAATAAGAGTTGCATGGATAAAATAATAATTTTAGCGAATGTCGAAATTTGATTGAATCCCGGCAAATAACTCAGAATAACGCAGTACATTTATCAAATAACCACTTTGGTAGGACGAAAATTTTATTTTTGCGCATTCATTGCGAAACATGAAGCAATCCATTCCCAATAACATATAGATAATGTCAACAACCTCATCAGAAGCAAATGCCAACGTTGCTGCTACCACCACTTTCGGTAAGCAGCCAACAGATCACATGTTCATTGCCGAGTACAAAAACGGAAAATGGAATGACGGCAAGCTGACAAGGTTCCAGAATATTTCCCTGAGTCCGTTCGCATTGTGTTTTCATTATGGTCAAACAGTGTTTGAAGGAATGAAAGCTTTCAGGATGAAAGACGGAGGAATTAATATGTTTCGTCCGCTGAAAAATTTTGAGCGCATGAACCTCTCTTTGGAAAGAATGTGCATGCCACCGCTCACAGAAGAATTGTTTATGAATGGCGTGACGCAGATGGTGCATGCCGATAATAAATTTATTGATGAAGACGAAGATTCATCGTTGTACATCCGCCCGCTTGTGATTGCTTCAGAAGAGAGGATCGGAGTTAAAGTATCTGATGAATATTTGTTTATCGTGATGTGTTCACCGGCAAAAAAATATTTTGCAAATCCCATCAAAGTAAAGGTCGAAACCACATTCACCCGTGCAGCTGAAGGTGGAACCGGTTATGCAAAGTGCGGTGGTAATTATGGAGCGGCATACTATCCCACACACCTGGCGCGGTTGCAGGGATATGACCAGGTGATCTGGACGGACGGGCACAACCATGAATTCGTGGAAGAGTCAGGGACAATGAATGTTGTTTTTGTCATTGACGGAACGCTGATCACGCCTGCTTTATCAGGAACCATTCTAGATGGAATTACACGCGATTCCATTTTGACTTTGGCGAGAAAAAACGGAATGAAGGTAGAGGAGCGGAAGGTTTCCGTGAAAGAAATTCAGGAGGCATTTGATTCCGGAAAAAAGGTAGAAGCGTGCGGAGTCGGAACGGCAGCAGTTGTTGCACCCATTGAACAGATTGACATCAACGGAAAAAAATATGCGCCTCATACAGGCGAGGATTCACAGATGTCAAAATTGAAACGCCAGTTGCTGGAAATAAGATTGGGAATTCAGAAGGATGAGAATGGGTGGAATTTTATGGTGAAATAAAAGTCGATGGCTTGCCACGAAGGCACTAAGACACAAAGGAGAGTTTAAACCCAATTATTTTATTTGTCAGGAGTTAATTCCCCTCTCAGATTTTTTCCCATCAATTGACCAATTTTTTTAGCTGGATAGTTTTGTCCGAATAAAAACATGAGTTTGGTGAGGGCGGCCTCGGTTGTCATATCGCCACCGCTTACCACTCCGATTTTTTTCAATTGTGCACTTGTTTCGTATTTGCCGAGCTCCACACTTCCTCCACTGCATTGCGAAATGTCAACGATTACAATTCCCCGGTCGGTTGCATATTTTAAATAGCCAATGAATACCTCATCAGTCGGCGCGTTGCCGCTTCCGAAAGTCTCAAGCACGATTGCTTTGAGTCCGACCATTTTGATGATTTGCCAGAACATGGAGTAGGGAATCCCCGGAAAAATTTTTATCAAGGCAATATTCGAATCCAGCGATTTATGTACGCGGAATTTTTTGCTCTTTGAAATTTTTGCTATCGCTTCTTTGTTGTATTCTATTTTTACACCGGCTTCAACCAATGCCGGATAGTTGAGCGAATGAAAAGCATCGAACTTACTGGAAGAATATTTTTCTGCACGGTTGCCGCGATACAACTGGTTGCTGAAATAAATACCTACTTCCGGAACCACTGTATTGCTTGCAGCTATTTCCATTGCCGTGATAATATTTCTCCGCGCATCATTCCTGATAGCGCCAAGCGGAACCTGCGAACCGGTTAGTATCACGGGCTTTTGTAAATGCTCCAACATAAAGCTTAATGCAGAAGCGGTATACGCCATCGTATCTGTGCCATGCAGTATGACAAAACCGTCATGCTTTGCGTAATTTTTTTCTATGACGCCTGCCAGTTCAATCCAGAAATCAATGTCAACATTGGAAGAGTCGATCGGTTTTTTCCAGGAGTGAAAAACGATTTTGCATTTGAGGAGCTTGAGTTCGGGTATGTGACTGGTGATCTCAGAAAAATTCAGCGGCACCAACGCTTTTGTTTTGTGGTGATGCATCATGCCGATGGTACCTCCGGTATAGATGATGAGGATCTTCTTGGAAGATGTCGTTCCTGGTTTGCGATTCACAGCCATAAGTATGCGGTACAAAGTAAGGAGTATTAAGTATTAAGAGAGCTGCCGAAGAAAGTATAAAGTAAGGAGTATAAAGTATTAAGCGAACAGCAGTCTGACGGTTTTTCTTAATACTATTTACTTAATACTTTCTACTTCTTATTACCTCCCGAAAATGATCTTAGAATTCTCAGTTGTCGCATTGGCGACATCTTCCAAAGGAACATTCTTGATCTCCGCAATTTTCTCTGCCACCTTTATAATGTACTCTGGCAGGTTTCTTTTCCCCCTGAAAGGAACAGGTGCGAGGAAAGGAGCATCGGTTTCGAGAACGAGATGTTGCAACGGAATTTCAGCAATGACTTTGTCGAGGCCGGAATTCTTAAACGTTACCACTCCACCGATACCGAGATAAAACCCGAGATCAATGGCACGTTTGGCCTGGTCAAGATTACCGGTAAAGCAATGAAAGACACCACAGGGCAATTCCTTTTTACGATCGAGCAAAATGTTGTAAATCTCTTCAAAGGATTCACGCGAATGAATAGAAACGGGGAGTTTGTAATGGTTCGCCAATTCAATTTGTCTTCGGAAAACACCTTCCTGTTCTTTTACAAATGTTTTATCCCAGAAAAGGTCCATTCCGATTTCGCCGACGGCAACATATTTTTTCTCAGACAATAATTTTTCAACGAGATTCATTTCCTCCTGCCAGTTTTCTTTTACGGAGCAGGGATGCAGTCCCATCATAGGAAAACAGTTTTCCGGGTATTTATCCGAAAGTTGCGTCAGTGCATCCACAGATGTGCTGTCAATATTTGGCAGGAAAAAACGTTGTACTCTTTTTGTAATGGCTTCGCTAATGAGCAGGTCGCGATCGGAGGAGAATTCATCAGCGTAGAGATGAGTATGGGTATCGGTTAGTTGCATCGTGGCAAAGATATAAAGGTAAGTCTGCTACGATAGCATCTTCGACCCTTTTCATTCAGACCGGATTTTAATTTGCCAACTGCCAACTGTCAACTGCGAACTTAGTTTTACTTTCGTGGCTTCATGCCAAAATTCCTGGTCATTCGGTTTTCTTCCATTGGAGACATTGTGCTCACTTCTCCTGTTGTACGTTGCCTGAAGCAGCAGGTGAAGGATGCGGAAGTGCATTTCCTGACGAAGAAAAATTTTGCTTCAGTTATTGAACACAATCCGTTTATCGATAAGAAAATTTACCTGGACGGAGAGTTGCAGGAAATCATTCCGCTGCTGAAGGATGAAAAGTACGATTACATCATTGACCTGCACAATAACCTGCGCACGATAAACCTGAAATCAAAATTAGGTGTGAAGTCATTTGCCTTCAATAAACTGAACATTGAAAAATGGTTGCTGGTGAATCTGAAGATAAATCGTTTGCCGCATGTTCATATTGTGGACCGCTACATGGAAACGGTGAAGTCATTCGGCGTGGTGAATGATGGCAAGGGACTTGATTATTTTATTTCGCAGGAAGATGGAAACGCAATTCAAAAATTGACCGCAGCATTTCAACAGGAGTTTATTGCTTTTGTGATCGGTGCAAAACACAACACCAAAAAATTACCGGAAGAAAAAATTATTTCCATCTGTAAAAAATTAAATCTGCCAATCCTTCTCATGGGTGGAAAGGAAGATTTTGATTCAGGAGAAAAAATTGCTTCGTCAGTTAAGCCGCAGATAATTTTCAATGCCTGTGGAAAATTTTCTCTCAACGAATCCGCAGCATTGATCAAGCACGCATCAAAAGTGATTACGCACGATACAGGCTTGATGCACATTGCGGCTGCTTTCAAAAAGGAAATTATTTCTGTGTGGGGAAATACGGTTCCTGAATTTGGAATGCAACCATACTATGGTAAATTCGAAATTCAAAATTCAAAATTCGAAATTTTGAATTTGAGTTGCAGACCATGTTCTAAAATAGGATTCGACAAATGCCCGAAAGGTCATTTCAAATGCATGGTACTCCAGGATGAAAATAAAATTGCGGAAGAGGCAAACCGGTGATATAGTTGATTAAATTTTTTGGAGCGTATATTTCCGTTCGTCATTACACTCCGTCCTGCTGTGCCATCAGGGCTGTTTTAGTGTGTCTCCAACTTCTAAACCGGAAACAGCCGTAAGATCCGACCTATCTCAAGATAGCACTTGCCAGGTTAGCGTAGTTTCCTGTCGGGTGTTGTAAAAAAACTGAAATTATTCTTAAATGAATTTACACTCAACAGGTGCTTCGCGACCATTCGGGTATTGGATGGCGACCAAAGCAATTGCATCAAAAATAATTGTGTTTCATCTTGGCTAAGGTTATTGCATTTAGTTTAGAACCTGCGGCCACACTAAAGTAGCCCCGATCGTAGAGCGGGACGGTGCACGCCAGCGAATGGAAATACCCGCTCCATAATATTTAAAAGCAACGGGTCTATGAGCCTATGTGGTGAAAAGGCCGTTAAACACATAGGCACATAGATAACATAGCGCGTCACAGTTTCTACGCTACATTATCCAAACATTGTTGCATCTTCAAAATCACAATTGTAAACACCTCTTGTTTCTCAAAGCGTTTTTATTTTCAACGATGAATCATTCAATTTTTTAATCGCATCAAAAACATCCTGCACATCTTTTGCATGCGCAGCGGGCGCGTATTCTGGTTTCACGATGTAGCTGGTTTCAAGGATGACGCTGCTTTCATCTACCTGCGAAATTTTTATTGTATAGTCTGCAAATCCATTGCTGATGGTTTTTTGCAGTTGTTCAATATTTGTGACCTGTACTTTTTTGTCGAACTTCATCATGTATTTGTGCGAATCCTGGAATTGAAAGTCGGGATAGAAATCGAGATGACGGTTTATTGCAGAGAAGTCTTCGTCAATCACATTGTTGAACCAGCCGTCAAGGTCAATCGAATAACTTCCATCAGATTCTTTGGTGATGGATGTATGACTTGATAGATTGATTGATACGCTTGCCTCATAAGGAAATTGTTTGCTGGTGCTGGTCACGTTCACCTCAGCTTTTTTCTCATCATCTGCGATGGAAGCGATGGTGTTGAAGTATGAAGGATTAACGGTTGTATCCCGCTCATGATACAAATAATAGCCACGCATGATTGTTGAAAACTGACCTGACAATTTGATGCGGGCATTGAAGGTGAGCGTCATAGTTTCAAGCGATGCATTTACCAGTGCACTTGTAATCCTGAGGTTATCCTTCACTCCGCTGAAAGGCGTTTTTACAAACGTAAAGTGCACAGAAGGTACGAGGTCATATTTTTTTTCTGATGGCTCATGCTGCGGAATAAGAATAGACCGGATGTCTTCATAATAAAACGGCAGTTCATTGGCTTCGAAACCGAACCGGTATGACTTCGGATATAAATAGATAAAGTTTCCCTTGTAAGGCGCGGCATAGCCGGTACGGAATGTAGCGCTGCTCTTGTATTCATTCATGTCTATTTCTGCAACCCGCTTGTCACAAAAGAGTGCTGCATAATAATCTTTATCCGTTCGCAGGAAAAGCTCATCATAAATCCTGTGCCTGCTGATTTGTCTGACGGTTTTATTTTGGATAAATTTTCCGAGGTGCTCGATTTCATTGGGATCGTTTTCATAAAGCTCGGGATCCTGTTGGTAGGTGAACTCATCGGCAAGCGTGTGTTGGATGGACGACATGAGTGCAGCAGGAGAAGTATCATTCACTTTGTTTTTTTCCGCCTCATACAAATCATTCATAGCCAGTGTTGCATTGTCAAGTTTTGATAGGTGCAGTTTCAGGTTCTCATACTGGTAATTCACCAAAGGAACCATGACGTACGACCATGGATAGGGCAATGGCCTGCTAATAAATTTTGTAATCGGATTCACGATACCGAAATCCCGTTGATGATCATAGTAAGTGATATATGGATATTGCCTGTATGGCCGCCCCCCGGTTTCTGATATACCTCCGGGCAGGTTTTTTTTTGAGAAATAATATTCTGTGTATTTCGGATGCGTTTTTGTTTCCATGATTGAATCATAGGGCTCCGCACCATTTGAATAAGTGAGCACATAATAATCTTCATAGGAATATCGAAAAACCAAATTGTACCGTTGCTTCGGAAGGTCGCCATTGAAATAGATGTAACAGCTGGGATCATAGTTATAAGCTCCTTCATAAGAATAATCCAGTTCCAGTTCATCTCCTTCTTCAAGATTGATGATCCGGAAAATCCAACTATAAACTTTAGAAATAGTCTGATGATGCAGATCAATTTCGAGCTGGGTTTTTTCATCCAGAACTGCGGGTTTAATGCTTCCATCGGGTTTTAAAATCCGTGCAGCAAAGTAACGGATGCATTCAAATTCTCCCTTGGGGCGATAGATGGAATCCCGATTTTCTGGTCTTACCGTACTCCAGTCGCCGGAAGGGTCAAAACTTTCAGGCAAAACAAACTTTGAGTATATTTTAATGCCTTGCTGGGTCAGAAATTTTATGCGGACATGTTTCTGAACAATTGGAGAAATGCCATTGGTAGATTCGTCGATATAAAAATAGTTTGCGCGGCTATTGATGGATAGATAGGGCGGGACTTTGTTACCGCCGGCATTATAAATACATTTCTCCTCAAGGATTACAGCGTCTTCATTTTTAAATGTGTCCTCCACGGCAATTGCTTCGGGATGCCCGGGAGCCCATTCAAAATTGTAATTCCTGTACTTGAAACTTTGCGCGCCGGATACCAGGTAACAACAAAGCGCTGCCAGTAAAAATATTGTGTGTTTCATCTCAGTGGTTGTTAAACTTGTGTTCATAAATTAAATCAAAGAAAACCGATTTCACAAATTTATCAAAGCATGTCCGGTGTATAAAATGAATTCGTGCCACTAAGTCCCCAAGGCACTAAGAAAATAAAAAACTTTGTGTTTCGCCACCGCAATAGCTTTAGCGCACGCGGTCTGCAGAGCAAGGCCTTGTTCCCAATAGCTACCGGGATTAGTGGCAACTGCTGCCTGGTT
>JBDTTM010000044.1:0-16265 GCA_039930605.1 Bacteroidota bacterium | reverse complement strand
GCATACCGATGGCCTGCCCAATGGTACCATTGCAGAAGCGTCATTTTTTTCAAGCCAGTGGAACAAACCGTTTTCAACAGGCATTGGAGGATTTGTTTACGCCCGAGATCCGGTGATAGTGAGCCGTCTTCTTGATATAGAAAAAAGTTTATCTCAACCTTCTTTCAAAGATCAGTTGCAATTGAAAGCCATGATTTCCGCCAGGAATTATCTGAATAATTCTTCTGCTTATTGGTTTGCGGTGAAAACCTACCGTTGGCTGACTAAAAAAGGACTGGTAATTGGTTCCTCGGATGAAATTGAGCTCAATGAACCTGTAATGCCTAAGGATTACCTCAAGGCAATGAGTGCGGTACAGATGAAATACGGAATCCGGCAATTGGCACATATGGATGAATTTATTGCAAGAAGAATCTTTATTGCAAATCGTTATACTGAGTTCCTGTCAGGCGAAAACATCACTGTACTTTTTATCCCTGAAAATGCGGAACACACATTCCTGAAATATCCACTTCGGGTTACCAATCGGGAATTATTTTTTGAAAGAGCACAAAGGGCAAAAGTTGAAATTGGTGATTGGTTTATTTCTCCCATTCATCCTGTAGTAAAGAATTTATACCGGTGGAATTATGAACAGGGATTGTACCCCGTGGCAGATTATATTTCCAGGCATATCGTGAACCTGCCGACGAATCCCGCCATGCAGGATGCTGATATCGAAAGAGTGGTATCCTTTTTAGGGGCAAATCGGGAACTTTTAATCCGATGAAAGCTCTTTCAATACTTTTAACTTTTGAGAATTTATAAATGAATTTATTAATTGTTGGTCATCAGGAACATTATTTTTCAAATCCTGCATTCAGATTTATCAGTTTCAATATTCCTACTATAGCTGAGGGAAAATTTATTTCAGAGAATTTATTTAAAATGAAATATTCTAACTTTTGCCAACTTAAATAAATGAATAAAGCGGAGAGATTTTTTTATAATTTTATTAAAGCCAATCCACGGATTAAAAATGTAATCAGGGATGTTTACCAGTCTATTTTTTCTCTCCTGCCAGTAAAGCAAGGCACCATTAATGATTCGTTGGTAAGCAGGGAAGGGTATTTTTTTGGGTTTCATGATAAATCACCCTGGTGCTTTGATGATACTTTTTTGCTTGCCAATAAGTTTCTCATTCCTAACAGGAAAATAAATAAAACCGACTCCATAGAAGTGGGAATATTCAAGGGCGGGGATTGGAAGGAATTTGTTCCCCTCGCGAGGACACAGTCTTTCAATTGGCAGCAAGGTTGCTTTTCCCAATGGGTCGGACAAAAAAAGCAAATTATTTATAACAGCTATGATGGACTGAAAAACATCAGCATCATCATCGATATAGATGGAAAGGAAATAAAAAGATTCAATATTCCTGTCGCAGCTGTATCCCCTGATGGAAAATATGCACTGTCTTATAACTTTAACCGCCTTGCGAAATATGCCGAAGGTTATGGATATGAAAATGGAATTGATGAAGAGGAAGAGGTAATGGTTCCCACGCAACAAGGGTTGAGTATCATCAATATTGAAACGAGGGAAATTAAGAAACTTTTTACAGTCGCCGAAATCGCTGCTATTGATCCGGATCCTGCCATGGACGGGGCTTTTCATTTTTTTACCCATTGTCTCTTCTCTCCGTCAGGAAAGCGTTTTGTTTTTTATCACCGGTCAATCCGCGATATGAATTTTGTAAGGACCCGCATGTTTTCCTGTGACTTAAATGGTGAGCATAAATTTATTTTCCCGACAGCAGGAATGGTTTCACACATTGGATGGAAAGATGAAAAAAATATAATGTCGTATTGTCGAGTGCGGGAAAAGAGTGACGGATATTTTTTATTTGAAGATGAAAGTAATAACTACCAACAGGTGGGTGAGGCGGCCTTCACTTCTGACGGTCATCCCTCATTTTCTCCGGCCGATTCCAAATGGTTTATTACAGATACCTATCCCAACAGGTTTAGACTGAGTAGGCTTATGCTTTTTAATTTACAGGCGAACCGAAGAGTAGATCTTGCAAAGCTGAAACAACCGCTTCAGTTTAAGAATGAATTACGGTGTGATTTACATCCGCGGTGGAACAGGGCAGGAACGGTAATCTGTTTTGACTCCGCCCACACGGGCACAAGATCTCTATGTACATTGAATGTGAGCGAAGAATTAAAGTTGAACCGGTAAGTGACTGAGGTTTTAATGAAGGCATGTAAACAATTCAATGTATCCGGGGAACACCCAGTACTTTATGAATGTCTTCTATCGTTCGTAAATAGGAAGTGGCTAATTTTGGAATTGAAGCACATTCCTACAGACCAATTCATCAATGAATAAGAGACGTGAAAGTGCTGTTTGCTGCAAAACGAAATTTGATTTTGCTTGCACCCTTATTTCTCTACTTTTGCGAAGCGAATTAATATGATAAAAATATTAACAGTTGTAGGTGCACGACCTCAGTTTGTGAAAGCTGCTGTTGTGAGCAGGGAGATAAAAAAAATCGGGAATGCGGAGGAAGTCATGGTACATACAGGACAGCACTATGATGAGAATATGTCTGAAATATTTTTCTCTGAACTTGAAATCCCTAAGCCCCAGTATAATCTTGCTTTAAATGACATGGATGCTTCCGTTATGACAGGCAGGATGATGGAGAAATTGCATGGCGTTGTGATAAAAGAAAAACCCGATTGGGTCCTTGTATATGGTGATACCAATTCAACTTTAGCCGGAGGTCTTGTTGCGAAGCAGAACAGGATCAAACTTGGTCATGTGGAGGCAGGATTGCGCAGTCATAACATGAGTATGCTGGAGGAACTGAACAGGATTACTGTGGATAGAATTTCTGACGTTTTGTTTTGCCCGACTGATGCTGCCATGATCAATTTGCGCAATGAAGGATATGATCACTTCAAAAGTAAAATGATATTGAGCGGTGATGTGATGTACGACGCAGCCTTATATAATTCAATACTTGCTGAACAGCGATCAAAGATTACCGAAAGGTTCTCTGATAAGAGTTTTATTCTGGTTACACTTCATCGTTCCGAGAATGTAGACAATCCGGATATACTTTCAAATCTCGTTGATGCACTGAATGAAATTTCAAAAAAATGCAGGATTGTTTTGCCGCTGCATCCACGGACTAAAAAGCGCATGCAGGAATTTGGCCTCAGTTTTGATTTTAATACGATTGAACCTGTAGGATATCTGGATATGATACGATTGCTGATGGACTGCAAACTGGTAATGACTGACGGTGGGGGTTTGCAAAAGGAAGCGTACTTTTTTTCAAAGCATTGTATCACCTTAAGAGAACGGACAGAGTGGACAGAATTGGTGAAGTATGGTTACAATGTAATTGTCGGCAGTGACCGGATGCAGATTCTGAAAGCCTTTGATGTTATGAGTAAAAAGCAAAGCAACTTTTCACATAAGTTGTATGGTGACGGGAATGCTGGAAAAATAATTGTGGAGACGTTATTAAAAGGGTAACGGGTATTGATGCATCCTGGTGAGAATTCCGATTGAATACAGGCAAAAAGTAGATGCAATTATTTGTGCGGAAAAATAATAAAATAGTTAGCGCAAAAATTCCAGAAGGTGACCACGCCAATGGCAAGGAGTTTTGATAAGTAGAATTTAAATTTTGCTTTGCTTACGAGCATCCAAAGGATCAGGCTGTTTATTCCGAGGCCGATCACTGCAACAAGGGCAAAGCTCGAAAACTCTCGCACAACTTCATGATTCATGCTTTCAAAAGTCCACCACCTGTTCAGCATGTAGTTTGATATTACGGCGATCGTAAAACCAATGGCATTGGCAACATATTTCTGAACCCGTACTTTTTCTTTTAACAGAAAGGTAATTCCAAAATCAACCACCATTCCTGATGCACCCACCACTCCGAATTTAAGAAACTTTGTGATGAGATCCGGGCTCAGCATTCCATTAATCATTTATATTAATTAATTTTTGTCCTGGTGATAATTCCCTGCCGGTTGGGAAATTTATAAGAAGTACATAAAAAAATGTAAAGAAAATAATTCCGGATTGCCGCTCCAATATAGATTCTGTCATGCAATTCATCGATATGATCATCATAAACAAAAAGCAAATCCAATCCCGTTTCCTCAGAGACTTCCAAAGCGGAATCACCATGAGCAATAACAGGGCAAAGAGGCCCGGAAGTCCAAGAGCAATCATGGTTTGCAGGTATTGGTTGTGTGGGTTCAATCTATTATCAATACCATTTTGATAATTATTTTTTGCGTAGACACGCATAAGTTCATCCTTTACATCGCCGACACCGACTCCCCACATCACATTTTCTTTGATTAATTCGAGGGCGTTTCTCCAAAGGTAAATACGGACGCCTGGACCGGTTGAAACATTGTTATTATTTCCGGTTGGTGTTTCAGATGCTGATTCAATTACATTGGTGACGGCCGAAAACCTGTTGAATATTTTTAAGGTAATAAATTGAAAGGTTGAGATCATTATCAGGATCAGTACAGAAAATATTTTTTCCCGGGAATTCATTTTTCTTGTAACCAGGGTAAGACAAAGGTAAATTAATACGCTGATGAGTGCGACAATCGATGCTGTGCGGGAGGCAAGCATGATCATGAAAATAATAGTAAAAGGTATAATCAGGTAATGCAGGAAATGATACCTGCTGGTTTGATATGTCCTTGAAAAAAAATTTTCTAATAAAAAAAGCAGCGAGAGGTTCAGATAGATAGTGAAGTAAGTAGGGTGTAGGAATCGGGACAACCGCACGTAAAAGAATGTGCTGAACTCTCCATTGAGATAATACTGGTAAGACGCGGCAAGAATGCATCCTGCAGCTGTAACTGTAACGCCTGCAATAAAAAACTGTTTGTATCGTTGAATATCCCTGTTTGTAAATGTGAAGGAAGTCAATACCAGGGGCATCAGCAGGAAGGAAATCTTTTCGCCGAGGTCAAAAAATGCGAAGTGCAGGTTTGATGAGTAGAATAAGCTGAGGACATGCAACAGGTAAAACAGGATGGGGAGTGCGAATGCGATTTGCCGGAGTACGTGCTGGCCTTTCTGTTTGATATTGCCATTCACGAGCCAGGCAAGTACAAGCAGGTAAAAGCAAATAGATGAACCCAACGGAAAAAAAGTAAGGCAGAATAGGAATGCACTTACAAAAATCGGAACCTGTTTAAGAAAATAGGAGCGAATGTTCATGTTTAAAATGGTCGTGTAAATGTAATTCATTCCATCATTCATTGAGCGAAAGAATGCAGATCCCGTTCTTGTGGAATTACTTATTTTGCAGCGCCGTTATAGAAAGACATGAAATTGATGTTACGATATTTTGTTTTTTATTTTGTTTTTTGGTACATCGTCTTTTTTTTCAGCAGGGCTGCTTTTATTATCAGCATTGCTCCTTTGGTTGGTGATCTTTCGACAGGCCATATCCTCTATGCTTTCCTGTCCGGTTGGCTGCTTGATGTTTCTACGACCGGGTATTTGGCGGCGATTCCGGTGCTGCTTATTTTTTTACAATTTGTTTTTCAGAAAAAATGGCTGGCGAAGCTCAATGATTACCTGGTTTCCTTTTTCATAGTATTCTATGTTCTGATAGCTATTGGAGAACTTTGTCTTTATGGTGAGTGGGCTACCAAACTGAATGTACAGGCATTGTTGCATTTTGCGCATCCTGCTGAAGTTTTCCAATCGGCCACACCAGGTATTACGTTTCTATTTTTTGGCCTGGTTATTCTATTTTCCTGGAGCTTTCTGATACTTTACAAAAGAAAATTTTCCTTGAGCAAGAGGATAACCATAAGCCGTGTTCCTTTTTCTAAAAGAGTAGGGCAGGGATTGTTGATGTTTCTGGTGTTGCTGACTGTGGATTTTATTCTCCTTCGTGGTGGGTTAAAAGAAATTCCTATTTCTGAAAGTGATGCTTACTATTCCAAAAGCAGGACTCTGAATGATGTTGCTGTTAACCCGCTTTGGAGTCTTGCTCATAATGTGGCAGAGTATTCAGTTCACCAGGAAGTAAACCCATACCTCGTAATTGATGACATGAAGGCAGATTCGATAATGACTAATTTATTCAGTGTTGATTTTGATTCTAGCAGGAACTTTCTGACAATCCCGAGACCCAATATTGTTTTTATCATCCTGGAAAGTTATTCTGCTTTCGAAATCCCAACTTTCGGAGGAGATTCCTTTGCCATGTTCCTGGATAGTTTGTCAGGACAAGGCATGGCTTTTACCAATTGTTTTTCTTCAGCTTATGTTTCAGACCAGGGAATACCTGCCATTCTTAGTTCCATACCTAGTTCACCACAAATGGCTGTTATCAATGAAACAACAAAAGCACTTCAACTGCCATGTATCAACAAAGATTTAAAGAAGTTGGGTTATAATTCCGGATTTTATTTCGGAGGACAACTGAACTACGGGAATATTAAAAGTTATCTCTACAATATGCAGTTTGATGTGATCAGGGAACGCAAGGATTTTACAGGTGATTTTGTTGAAGGTAACCTTGGTATCCATGATAAAGACATGTCGAAATTATTTCTGAATGAGTTGAACGGATCAGTGGAGCCATTTTTTTCCTGTTGGTTTACGATCAGTTCACATTCTCCATACGATATTCCGGGTCCTTTAAAACAACTGGTGAACGATAAGCAGAATCCTTATGTAAATACCGTGGTGTATACTGATGATGCATTGCGCGAATTTTTTATTGAAGCAAGAAAGAAGGAATGGTATGCCAATACTTTGTTTGTAATTGTTGCGGATCACAGCCATGATACGCAACGACATTTTGATTTTGATGCAAAAGATTTTCACCATATCCCTTTGCTGTTTTATGGGGATGTAATCAAGCCTTCATTTCGGAAGCAAAGGTATAATCAGGTATGTTCGCAATTGGATATCGTACCTACACTTCTTCATCAGTTGAGTCTTCCGGCTGATCAATATCAATTCGGAAAAAATATATTGAATCCAGCAGCCAAACACTTTGCTTTTTATTATTTCTTTTATGGAACAGGATTTATTACAGACAGTTGCTTTGCGTCGTTTCTAAAAGACAGGCGGAAGTTGTTGAAAACAAATTGTACTGACAGCATGCATCTTGCTGAATTGAAATTGTATGATGAAAGTTTTTTGCAGAAATCCTATGAAGATTATTTGCGCCGGTAAAGTGAATGTTCTTAAACTCCTAACACAATGAAAATGATAAAAAAATACTGGGAAGAAAAGCCATTGACCCTGATCTTAGTATTGGCCATATTTTTTCGCCTGCTTGCCGTCATCTTTGCGAAAGGGTTTGGATGGCATGATGACCATTTCCTTGTTATTGAAGCGGCCCAATCCTGGGTAGATGGTACGGATTACAATAGCTGGCTGCCGATTAATGGAAATACGAATCCCAGTGGCCATAGTTTTTTTTATCCGGGCATTCACTTCGTCATCCTGTATATTCTGAAGTGGATTGGTATGACGGAGCCGCAATCAAAAATGATGGTGATCCGTTTGCTGCATGCATTGCTTTCTCTCATTATTGTACGTGCAGGTTTTAAAATAACAGAAAAGCTAAGCAACTTGGAAACAGCACGCTGGACAGGATTAATGCTTGCCATTTATTGGTTCATGCCTTTCCTCAGCGTTCGTAACCTGGTGGAATTTGTGAATGTCCCTTTATTGATTGCGGCATCCTGGATAATAATTAAGAATGACGGATCAGGAAAGGCAAGACGTTCACTTTTTTATGCAGGACTTTTCCTGGGCATGGCTATGTGCGTGCGTTTTCAGTCTGTCATTTTTGTGATTGGATTAGGGACAGTATTACTATTTCAAAAAAAATGGATGCCACTTTTCTTGATCACCATCGGCTGTACCCTTATCTTTTGTCTTTTCCAGGGTGTCAACGATTATTTATTGTGGGGAAGGCCCTTTGCTGAATTCAGGCAATATGTGCAGCACAATGTTGACAACGCAAACAACTACCTCACCAATACCTGGTATTCGTATGTCCTTGTCGTGGTTGGAATTCTGTTGCCGCCATTGAGTGTGTTTTTATTTTTCGGATTTCTGCGTACGTGGAAAAAGCATGCAATTCTATTTTTCCCAACCATGCTGTTCCTTGTTTTCCACAGTATTTTTCCCAATAAGCAGGAGCGTTTTATCCTTTCGATAGTTCCCTTCATTATTATTCTTGGGGCAATCGGTTGGAGCGATTTTGTTTCATATTCAGCATTTTGGCTGAAGCGAAAAAAACTTCTGAGGGGCTTATATGGATTTTCTATTTCAATCAATTGTATTGCACTTCCGTTTGTCACCGTTATGTACAGCAAAGAAGCACGAGTTGAAAGTATGGTTTACCTTTCCCATGATGAGCACATCCGATCTATTGCAATGGAAGATACCAATCATTCACGCACGCGTTTAGCACCGCTGTTTTATCTCAAGCATTGGATTCCCACCTATGAAATTACTACTGAACATCCCCTGGCGGAGTTTGTAAAGGAGCATGCAGGAAGTGATACCACACAGTATCCTGATTACATTTTATTTTTTGAAAATATTAAACTCGATCAGCGTGTGGCCGACCTCAAACAATATTATCCCCAGCTTCATTATATGACCACCATTGACCAGGGATTTATTGATGATTTGTTACATCGTATGAATCCGTTGAACAATGTGAATCAAACGGTTTATATTTACAAAGTAAGATAAGGAACAGCGAAGTTCACACTTACTATTATTTATCGCTATCGTGTTCCTTCTCTTACGGATTTTCCGGGGAAGTATCTCTACAAATCTGTGATAGAGGAAGCTATAGCCTCACTTGAATCGCATTTACGTCGAAGGAATGAACATGTTGTCCAGTATTTTCGGAAGACAGTCCTCTCATTTTAATACTGCGCTTTCTTAGTTGCTGTGTCCCGTGCCAAAGCCCGATAATTTTTTTTAGTGCTTTCAATACGGCTTGTTTTGAAATACTGCAGAACTTTCTCAATTCGGTTTATTTATAATAGGAATATTTTGCATTTGAACCCTCTTGTCTATACGCAATAAGGTTCACATCTTTTTTTAATTCGCATAAATTCGATTTTGTTGGCCGCCACATTAGGTTAACTTGGCATGAAATTCTATTAGACTGAATTCTCCGCCATGATCAGCAAGCATTTATATGTTTTGTTATTTTTCTCTTTAATGGTATCTTCTTATGCCAGCGCCGGTAATACCGAATCCAAAACCGGAATAGGTTTTTCAGCCGGGATATCGAATTACATCGGCGACCTTGACGATAATTTTGTTCCACGTTTTTCAACGCCGGGAGTTGGATTGCATCTCATCCATTCTTTTTCCCCTGTAATAAGTTTTAGGGTAGCGTATTATCGTGGCTGGCTGAAAGCATCGGACGCTGAAGGAGTGATCAATAATATGCAGGCAAGAAATCTTTCATTTAAAACCAATATTGATGAGCTTTCTGGATTATTGAGGTTGAAGCTTGCATCCATCAAACTCAGAAGAAGCAAGTTTGCACTCATAGAACCCTATATATTTGGGGGCGTGGGCTTTTTTCATTTTAATCCGAAGTCGAAGTACAATGATACATGGTACGAACTGCATCCGCTGGGCACAGAAGGTCAATATTTATCTTATGGAAACAACCCTGATCCATATAGTCTGTACCAGTGGGCGATTCCATTTGGAGCAGGAGTGGAGAAGTCATTGAACAGTCACTGGGTAATAGGTGTTGAAATTGGTTTAAGAAAATTATTTACCGACTACCTTGATGATGTAAGCTGGAATTATCCGGATCAAATTCAAATCGCACTGGAAATGGGACCGGTCGCGGCCGCTCTTTCAGATCCAAGCAATCGTTCTCAATATCCGGAAGGCCGTTCCCGTTATTTGCGCGGTAATCCCGAAAGGAAAGATTGGTATTCTTATTCAAACTTTCACATCACTTATTATTTTTCTTCAGCCAAAAGAAAATATGGAAGGCGTAATCTTCTTGCAAATTATAATAGGTGTCCGAAGTGAGTGCTAATGGTAGATCGCTACTTTTCTTGTTGCCTTTTCATTTGAAGCATTAGTTACTATAACAAAATAAATTCCGGTAGGGAATGAAATACATTTTACAAAGCATAATTCACGATTTGCAGAAGCAGAGTAAATGTTTTCTCCCAAAAGATTAAAAATTTCGATTTGGCTATCTCCTTTCAAATTGCTGATTATGAATTGATCCATTGCAGGATTGGGAAAGATTGAGAGGTTATTAGGAACTTGAATGGGACCAGTGCTTGACAGGCCACATACATCAAATAAAATGGAGTCAGAAGATATTTTAAAGAATGATTGAAGTGTTGTGGTCAATGAATAATTTAAATTAGTGGTAGCACAACTTAAAGAAACTGCATTTACTGTATCAATATTTAAGGTCAGGAAGCTTTGGTTACATTCTAACCGGCCGGTTGAATCGGTTTTGGCAATGAATGCACCCAGCGATTGACCAGCGCCACCATAACCTGCAATTATATAATTATTGTCAAAGGTTTTTTGAAAAGTATTTCCAGGGACCTGGGACTTTCCGAAATCGTATTTCCTTGTCCAAAGTGTATCTCCGCTGGAATTCAAGTGCAGAAGAAAAGTGTTCTCGCTGTTTATCCCCAAAGCGCCTCCGATGTCAAAACCGTTATCGGCAGCCAGTCGAATAGATGTGAACATAATGCCTGGTGGAGAGCTGAATTTTTTTGCCCAGATAGCATCACCACTTGAATTTGTTTTTACAATATATGAAACAGGATTATTACCCCCATTCAGTTTGGGATAACCAACAACAACGAATCCGGAATCGCTTGTTTGTTGAACCATCATGCCTTCTGTAATACCGGTTCCAATTATTTCCTTTGTCCATAATGTATCTCCCTGTGTATTCAATTTTAACAGGTACATGTTATGACCTGAAAAACTCATAGTTGAACCACAAACGATAAATCCAGAATCATTCGTTTCAGTTATATAATTGCCAACATCTTCTGCAGGTCCTCCATAAGCTTTTTGAAACAGGAAGGTGCCGGAATTATTTAATTTTATAATACCAATGTCTGATAGCCCGATACCTGCGCTGGATGTGGTTGTACTCAAAACAAAACTGCCGTCCTTATTTTCCTTAATTGAATTACATGTCTCCATGTAGATTCCCTGCAGTATTGACGACCATTGGATGGAACCGAATGAATCAGTTTTCAAAATACTTAATTGATCGGGTGGATTTCCGCCATGAGAATGCACAAAGCCGGTCGAAATTGTGCCACCATCAGCGCACCTATCCACGCATAAGGATCCGTTATAATATCCTGTTGAGAACGCATTCGACCATTGTAAAGTTCCTGACTTATTTATTTTAGCCTGAAAAGTTTGTATTTCCATTATAGAAAAGTCTTCTTTAGAACCTACAATCACAAAACCACTGTCAAGGGTTTGGACAACTGCATTACCTATGGACATCCCGTTATTTTGCAATGCAGGGGTAATGGTATATTGAAAGTTGGTTTGTCCGATACAAACGCTGTAAGCTATGAATAGAAAATAAAGAACGGTATAAAATAATCTCATAAATAAATCAGCAATTGATCGTGTGTTGCAAATTTATAATTTAATCCCTCACAGCAAAGCCATGTTTCTGTAAATCATTAATAGCAATAGGTGAACGATCCAAACAAAAAGCCCGCGGATTAAACCAAAAGCTTTGAACCATCTGAATAACATCTATTACTCAGTCTTTAATGAATTTCTTAGTCATACTTCCGCTTTCATTCTCTATTGTCACAAAATATATTCCGGTTGTAAAGTCGCGGGTATTGATTCTTATGAAATTTTTGTTGCTGAAATTATTCTGGAAAAAAATTAGTCTTCCGTTTACATCGGTTACTTTCATAGTTATTCCATTTTTCGTTGTAGCTGAATTGAATTGTACGCTGCAATATTCATGGACAACAGAAGGAGCAATTTCAAATTGTATTGCCTCATTCAATTCTTCAATGCCAATCGTACATGCGCTATCCGGATTGTACTCAGCCCAATCATTTGGATAAGGGGAATCATCTCCTGTTCCCATATATCCTTTATTATTAATCACGAATGCAATTGCATCATAGCGGGGTAGGAGCAGGCTTGTCTTTTGGCTCCATGCGTCAGTGAGTGGATCGTATTGCCACCAATCTGCCGGATCGTTGATCGAGCTTCCCATTCCTATATATCCTTTTTCACACAGCGCAAAACCAACTGCCTCCCAACGTGGAGTAGCGGGTAAATCTGCTTTCACAGTCCATTGGTTATTATTCGGATTGTACTGCCACAGTTTAGTTGAATACCCCAAAGTATCACTCCCGGTACAGAAGTAACCATATTCACTTAATGAAAAACCAACAGCACCTTCCAGTCTCTCAAACATGTCTGCCTTTTGTGTCCAGGTATCTGTGGCCGGATTATATTCATAAAAATCAGTATGTACGACTGATAGTGAATCTGTGCCACCACCGAGGTAGGCTTTATTTCCTATCGTGAAAACGGTGGAATGAAGTCTCCCAAGACCGGGAAAATTATTTTTGCCTGTCCATGTATTTGCTCCTGGATCATATTCCCAAACATCATTCTGATAATCTGACCCAAAACCACTTCCCAGACATATATATCCTTTGTTCCCGATCGAGAAACCAACTGCTTCCTGACGGCCATGACCGCCAACATCTGCTTTTTGAGTCCATGCGTCTGTAGCTGGATCGTATTCCCAGAAATCATTCATTATTGAAAAACCCTGCGTGCCTGTGCCCAGGTATCCTTTGTTCCCAATTGAAAAGCCCACAGACTGCCAGCGGTTTTGAATTGGAAAGGGGGCCTTTTGCGTCCATGAATCTGCAATTACAAATAGATTGGCCGCAATAAAAGTAAGTGTGAGTAGTGTAGTTTTTTTGATCATAAAGTTCAGTTTTGAAATTGATCAAAAATAATCATCCCTTTTAAATCCTGCAATACTCAATTTATGGTAATGGAAAAAAAGCCCGCGGAATTAACCGCAGGCTTTAAGTCCCAAATTCTCACCTACCTGGTGAACATCGGCCCACTACCTACTCAAATATTTATAATTTTTTTATTGGTATCAAATTCATTATTCAATGGGTCAATTATACCTCTACAATTCTCGAAGAATTCCGAAACGCAAACTCATGTTTGTTATCCACATCCAGCTCTATCACATCATCCTTATTCACCTTACCGGCAAGGATTTGTTTCGAGAGTTCATTCAATACTTTTTTCTGCAGTACTCTTTTCAGCGGTCGCGCTCCAAACTGTGGATCATAACCAAGTTGCGCCAGCCATTCCACAGCATCAGGGGTAAAGTTGATGGTGATTTCATTTTGCTTCAGCATTTTTTGAAGCTGCTTCAACTGTATCGCTACAATGTCCTTCACTTCCTCCCGTGAGAGTGGAGTAAACATGATGATCTCATCAATCCTGTTCAGGAATTCCGGCCGAATGGTCTTCTTCAGGAGTTCAAACACTTTTACTTTTGTTGAAGCAATTATTCCTTCTTTATTCTTGTCGGTCATCGTATCAAAACTTTCCTGTATGATATGCGAACCGATATTTGATGTCATGATGATAATCGTATTCTTGAAACTCGCTGTGCGTCCTTTGTTATCAGTGAGGCGGCCATCGTCAAGGACCTGCAACAATATGTTGAATACATCAGGATGCGCTTTCTCTATTTCATCCAGCAACACAACTGAGTATGGTCTCCTGCGGACTGATTCAGTTAATTGTCCACCTTCATCGTAACCGACATATCCTGGAGGCGCACCAATGAGTCTCGACACAGAATGTTTCTCCTGGTATTCACTCATGTCAATGCGCGTCATTGCATTTTCATCGTTGAATAAGAATTCCGCCAACGCTTTTGCAAGTTCCGTTTTTCCGACACCGGTTGTTCCGAGAAATATAAACGAACCAATTGGCTTCTTCGCATCCTGCAATCCTGCGCGGCTTCTGCGAACGGCGTCACTTAAAGCTGCGATTGCTTCATCCTGTCCGATAACACGTTTGTGAAGTTCTTCCTCCAGGTGCAGTAATTTTTCACGTTCACTTTGCAGCATCCGTTTTACGGGCACGCCTGTCCAGCGTGATACAACTTCTGCAATATCTTCTGCATCTACTTCTTCTTTGATCAAAGCACTTTCACCTTGCTGCTTTGCCAATTGTTTTTCCAGGTCTTGCAGTTTCTTTTCCTCTTCTTTAATTTTTCCATAACGGATTTCAGCTACTTTTCCATAGTCGCCCGCACGTTCGGCCTGTTCTGCTTCCACCTTAAAATTCTCGACACTTTCTTTTGTGGTCTGAATTTGTGTTACAACAGCCCGCTCAGATTCCCATTTTGCTTTCACCTGGTTACGTTCATCGGTAAGGTTGGCAATTTCTTCATTCAGTTCTTTCAAACGCTTTTTGTCATTTTCCCGTTTGATTGCTTCACGTTCAATTTCCATCTGCATAATTCTCCTGTTGATTTCATCCAATTCTTCAGGAACAGAATCAATTTCAAGTCTCAGTTTAGCCGCGGCCTCATCAATAAGGTCAATTGCTTTGTCGGGTAAAAAACGATCACTTATATAACGCTCACTGAGCTCAACAGCGGAGATGATTGCTTCGTCTTTGATGCGCACCTTGTGATGCGTTTCATAGCGCTCCTTCAATCCACGGAGAATGGCAATGGCATCCTGTGTATCAGGTTCTTCAACCAATACTTTCTGGAATCGTCTTTCCAACGCCTTGTCCCTTTCAATGTATTTCTGGTATTCGGCAAGAGTTGTAGCACCGATGGCGCGAAGTTCTCCTCTTGCCAATGCCGGCTTCAGGATATTGGCCGCATCCATGGCGCCTTCTCCGGCTCCTGCACCAACTAGGGTATGAATTTCATCAATGAAGAGTACGATGTCGCCTTCTGCACTGATTACTTCTTTCACAACTGCTTTCAGACGTTCTTCAAATTCACCTTTGTATTTAGCTCCTGCAATGAGTGATCCCATGTCGAGCGAATAAACTTGTTTGCTTTTCAGATTCTCAGGTACGTCACCATTGATAATTCGGTGTGCAAGTCCTTCAGCAATGGCTGTTTTACCTACACCTGGTTCACCGATAAGAATCGGATTGTTTTTTGTTCTCCGGGAAAGGATTTGTAACACCCTTCTTATCTCATCATCACGCCCGATCACAGGATCCAGTTTTCCTTTGCGTGCCAATTCATTTAAGTTGCGCGCATATTTATTTAAAGAGTTATATGTTTCTTCGGCGCTTGCACTGGTTACTTTTTCCCCTTTGCGTAATTCTTTGATCGCAGATATTACATCTTTTTCATTTACACCTTCGCTGCGAAGCAGTTGAGCAGTTTTTTCCTTTCCATGCAGAATGCCAAGAAAAATATGTTCGAGTGCAACAAATTCATCCCCGAAAGTTTTGAGATAAGAAACTGCTTTTTGCAATGCCTTGTTGCCGTCATCGGAAAGATATTGGTTGCCACCGGAAACGCGCGGATAACCTGTTACAATCGTGTCGACACCATTGATGATGTTGTTTACGTTTGCATTTAATTTTTTCAGGATAAATGGAATTACGTTTTCATCAACCTCCATCAATCCTTTTAGAAGGTGTGCAGGTTCGATGCTTTGTTGTTCGCCGGAAGCAGTAATTTGTTGTGCATGTTGGACTGCTTCCTGTGACTTTATAGTGAAGTTATTCAAATTCATGGTCAAAATTGTTAGTTGATTAGTGCCTTCACCTGTCAATTAGGGAGCCAAGCGATACATACAAAGGTATGATGTCCACTTTGTCCGAATTTTGTTTTTCTGAGGACAGAATGTCGGAAAAGTTGGTAATTTCCGCAAGGAATAATACGCGATTAAGCCCTCTAACTGGCCGAAGAGGTTTAAACTTCTTCGGGGTTTCCATCTACATGTCCCGAAAATTACCTGGTTTTCAAATCCGCATCTATCAGTAGGGATTGCATAACCTGTTCTTAAAAAAATCTGCTTCTAACTCCGAAGAGGTTAAAACTTCTTCGGGGTTTCTATATACGAGTCCCGAAAATTACCTGGTTTTCAAATCCGCTTCCATCAGTAGGGATTGCATAACCTGTTCTTGAAAAAATCTGCTTCTAACTCCGAAGA
>JBDTTM010000043.1:0-16354 GCA_039930605.1 Bacteroidota bacterium | reverse complement strand
AAAAGAAATTTCAGTCTATGAATCCTATAGAAAATAAAAATAATCCCGTAAGTGAAGGTCATTGGAATTTTTGGAAGGCAACTTTTCCGCCCATTTCATACCCCAAACTGAATAAAAATGCGGAATGTGATGTAGTTGTTGTTGGTGGTGGGATTGCCGGGATGAGTATTGCCTATAACCTCAGTAGAAGCGGGAAAAAAGTGGTGGTTATTGAAGATGGGGCAATTGGAAGCGGTGAAACGGGACATACCACTGCACATCTCGTTACTGCGCTTGACGAGAGATACTATGAATTGCAGCGTATATTTGGCTTTCAAGATGCACGCCTGATTGCAGATAGTCACCGGGCAGCAATAGACTTTATTGAAAATACAGTTGCCACCGAACATATTAATTGCCATTTTAAAAGAGTTAATGGCTATCTTTTTCTTCACCCAAGCGATAAAAAAGCATCTCTTGACAAAGAATTGAAAGCATCAACTGATTCAGGGATTGACATTAAAAAACTTCCATCTGTCCCCGGACTGCGTCATTTTGATGGCGCCTGTCTCGAATTTAAAAACCAGGCGAAGTTTCACCCGTTGCAATATCTGAAGGGGCTATGCGATGCTGCCATCGCCAACGGAGCACAAATATTTACAGAAACACATGCGAAAGAAATCGACAAAACTGGTATCGTTACTGATGAAGGATTTAAAGTGAGTGCAAAACATATTGTCGTAGCCACAAATACACCTGTGAACAACGTCGTTGCAATGCACCTTAAGCAGTTTCCCTATCGGACGTATGTAATTGGTGCAACAATCAGAAAGGATTCCTTGCCGGAAGCACTGTGGTGGGATACGGGCGACTTTGATGTAAATGAAAATATTCCGCCTTACCACTATATCAGGACTGAACCATTCAATGATTATTATGATCTGCTAATGGTGGGAGGGGAGGACCACGCCACCGGACTTGCAGAAGCAGAGGCAATCAGTGAAGCAAACCGTTACCAGATATTAGAAACATGGGCCAGGAGATATTTCGATCTTGGAACGGTCGTTTACCGGTGGAGCGGACAGGTGATCGAGCCGATGGATGGAATCGCTTATATCGGCCGAAATCCATGGGACGCCGACAACATCTACATCGTGACCGGTGATTCAGGAAACGGAATGACGCATGGAACCATTGCGGGATTGCTTATTACAGATCTTATTAATGGAAAGGAGAATAAATGGGAAAATATTTACAGCCCTTCCCGCTTTAGTATTTTCAAATCAGGAAAAACATTATTTTCTGAAATGATCGGTGGCATACGCAAATACTTTCAAACAAATCCTAAACACACCGCTGCTGTCTCATTAAATAATATAAAACAAGGTGATGGAAAAATTATAGAAATTGATGGAAAAAAATATGGTTGCTATTGTGATGACGACGAAACCCTTCATCTGGTAAATGCTGAATGTACCCATTTGAAATGCATCGTTCACTGGAATAATGATGAGCATAGTTGGGATTGCCCTTGCCATGGTAGCCGATTTACCTATGAAGGGAAGGTCTTAAACGAACCTGCAAATAAAGCACTGGACTATCATAATGTGCCCGCTGCCATTCCACACGAGAGCTAATTGCGATAAACTTCATTGGCTCAACAATGGTTGGGATTTAATTCACCCAACTGAATTTCAAAGTGTAGAATAAATCTCCCGCCCAACACTTTTTTCAATTTCTTTTTTAATGGCATGAATTTATTTACGGTTGTGATTTGATAAAATAATGTGCTATGAAATTTAACAAAGCAGGGGACCCTCTCTGGATTAATCACACCTATGATCTCGGCTACTATGCCCGCAGATGGCATGTATCGGCTATGCAGATTGCGGAAGCCATCCGCAATACAGGAAGCAACCGCATTTCTGAAATCAGGCATTACCTTAAAAAACGCGAACTTATTTAAACGTAAGTTAAGTTGATTTTACCCGGTTGAATAATTCTATCATCGGGATTTTTCCTTGTATTGTATCCAACCTGTTTTTTGTTTGCCCTTCCAGGCACTCTTCATTTAAAAGAAGATATCCGCTTTATTCATTCTTCTTTCAAAATACAACGATGTAGTTGAGCCAATAAAAGAGCGGTGTGTAGTTGACATATCAGGTAGGACTATATGGGACGAATGTCTGGGTAACTACACCCCGCTTTGTTAAAAACTTCTGGAAACCTGGAGTCAAAAATAAAAATCTATGCCACGATTCCCTGAAGGAATGTAATTTGTTTGTGAGATCTAAAAATATTTTATGAATGTTGTTTTAATTCAAAGTTCTGTTCGTGATGGCCGCCTTGGACCATCTATTGTAAGTAGGGTAAAACCATTCCTGGAAAGGAAAAAATGGAAACTTCACTTCATTGACCCGATGGATTTTAATCTGCCACTTTTGTTCCAGAGGTATTATGAAATGAAGTCTCCTTCTGATGAATTTCAGCTTCTGCATTCACTGCTTGTAAAGGCAGATGGATTTATCCTCGTTACCGCAGAATATAATCACAGCATACCACCTGCATTAAAGAATTTTCTTGACCATTTTTTAAAAGAATATGCGTTTAAAGCATGCGGAATTGTTTCATATTCAGATGGAGCCTATGGAGGCGTTCGTGCAGCAGAGCATTTACGTCTAGTATGCACCAACTTAAAAATGCCCCCCATTACGGAACAACCGGCAATTTCATTTGCAGGTAAAAGACAAACTCCTGATCAGGAAAAGGCATTCAAAAAAGTGATGAAAAAATTCCTTGACCAATTTGAGTGGTACATGGAAGCATTCCGTGCCCGGCGTAAAAAAGGCTTGCCCGGATAAACTTATAACCGAGATTATTAAAGTGTTTTCCCCACTTACTTTTCCAGGATCAGCACAAACTCCTGTTTAAAGTTTTCCATTCCCCTGATATTTTTAGCGAGCCGGTTTTGTTCACATGAATGCAAACGCCAGCCGGTTTTTCCCATTGAACTCAGGATGTTGTTGACATCATTCGTAAAACCTTGTTTGATTATTAGTTTGTATTGCTTCATATAGTGAAATTTAGAAATCCGGACTAAAAAAGAAGGGTAACTACCTCCGGAGACGTACTCACCCTTCAATCACACAAACATTTTGAGACACATTTTATTCCTCATCATCATATTTTATAACGGAATGCAACGAATTTTTTACCTGATTTGTCATTACCTCCCGACTTCCTTAATCATAACAAGATTGAGTCATAACACACCTAAAAATTCATGCCGCTATTAATTCTTAATTACATGATAGTGACAAAGTGGGAATGTTACGTACCATTTTTTCTTATCGTTTGAGGAAACATATTCATGATGAAAAGTTAAAAGTGCTTTTCTAGTTGGATTTGGTAAAGGTATGGAGTTTTCAAATTATGGTTGAACTGTAAATAAGAAAATGATGAAAACGACTCCCCGCATTCATACGCAAATCAAAACGGAAATCAGAACCGGCAGCATCCTCTTGGCAAAGCCATTCTGGGCAGAAGAAGCCTATAAGCGATCTGTAATCCTGGTCATTTCTCATAGTGATGAAGGAAGCACAGGTATAATATTGAATAAAATGAGCAACCTGTCTGTGAATGACGCTTTGCCTGAACTGGATCATCATACTCCTTTATATTATGGAGGACCAATAAATAAGAAAACCATTTCTTATGTACACTCCAACCCGAATCTCCCCGATGCTTTTTACCTCGGCAACGATTTATTCTGGGGAGGCAATTATGATTTACTCCTTGAGTTGATCGCTGCTGGAAAATTTAATCCCTCTGACTGTCGTTTCTGTGCCGGCTTTGTACAATGGAGTCCGGGCGAATTGGAGAACGAAGTAAATGATGATAAATGGTGGGTGAGCGAACTTTCAAGACAGGAACTTTTCCTCCAGGCAGCCGAGGATTTGTGGGGAGTCAAATTGGTCGATGATGGGCATTTGTATGGATTGCTGAATCCTTACCCTGATCCGTCGATGAATTAAGTTAGTTGCCGTATCATCAACATAAACGCTGGCCGTAATGGAGTTCATTCATCACATGGGCATCATGTTTCACAGGTTGTAATTTTACCTGCTCTAATGCAGTTTAATAAATAAAATGCAATTTCAGAAAATCTTGATCGCAGTCGAGGACAGCAACCATTCTATGGAAGCTGCACGGGCCGGTATTCAGCTCGCACAAAAAGTGAATGCGGAAATAGCAGTTATGTGTGCCATTGATATTGGTGTAACTATTACAGGGCCTGAAATGGTTCCACCGCCGATTGAAATTATCAATCTTCAGCGGGATGAAGCCCACAGCGTCATTGAAAAAGTGAAAGCACTGTATTCGGGTGCAAGTCCTGTCACAGAATTTGTTCCTGAAGGTGATCCACGTGAAGAAATTATTGCAGTTGCGGAACAATGGGGAGCGCAGGTGATTATACTTGGTACTCATGGCCGTACGGGATTCACACACCTGTTGATGGGAAGTACAGCTGAATATGTGGTTCGTCATTCGAAAGTGCCCGTGCTCGTTGTCCCACTCAAAAAAGATGAAGGAATTAATTCACCCGGTTAGCGGATCTGCAATCGTAAACAAAGGATTTAAACTTCATCAGTTCATGATGATATCGATTACCGGTTAATACAGGATAATTGGATGCTTAGTCAGGAGAATTATTTCCACACAATTTCGGGAAATGGGGGAATTGCAAATCGTTTGAGAGCGGTTCCTGTTTATTCTCCTTAGCCGAATACCTCACAGCTTGCTGCACAGTCGTTCATTTAATGTCTTGAAAAAATTCTGGCACGCTTTTCCGAATAGATACGTTATAATAAATACTTATCAATCTAACATTAAAATTACTGACTATGAACTTATTTCTGAATCCATCTGTGAATGAACTGCATAACCTTATTCAGAATGCACCGGAAGGAGCAAAAATCCATGATGTAGTTATCGATTATGACGGAGAAGTTTTAATTAATCCGCAACTGGAGCACCCGGATCTTGATCTGAATAAATTTAAATTCCGCATTCAGCTGACAGAATTCAGCAAACGCGCGCTGATGAAGGGGTCTAATAGTTTAAAATACCTCCTAACCAGCCTTGTAAATGCCTGGAATAGCAAAAGCGAAAACACGGGTATTGCTTTCACGTAAGTAAAATTTTAGGAAAAAAAATAGAGCAGGTAAAACTATGAGGGTTACTTGCTTTTTTTTATTAAGCAATCACAAGTTGAAGAACGGCAATATAGAAATCGCCGCAGAAGAGCTCAAATTTCAGAAGTTAATGAAAAGCAATTAGTCAATTAATGTCAAACTGAATATTGAGAAATGAATTTGGAAGAGCCGTTAAAATCCAGGTTTAGAATACGTTCTAACTTACTTCTGAGCTGATTGAATTCATTTGGTTTGGAGAGAAACACGTGAGCGCCCAACTGGTGTGTGATCTCAGCATCCTTGGGATCATTGGAAGTGGTGAAGATGACAACAGGAATTTTACTCAGGCGAAGTTCGTTTTTCAACTGGCTCAGGCATTCATAACCATTCATGAATGGCATGTTTAGATCCAGGAAAAGGATTTCAGGAAGTATTTCCAGATTTTTCAATTGCACAATCGCATCACGGCCATTGTTTGCAATGGTGCACTTGATACTTTCATCAATCTCTTTTAATGCATCTGTAAAAAACAACTGGTCGTCCACATCATCATCAACCAGGAATATATTTTTCGTAAGTCCCATTAGCGCTTGGAGATTATGCAAAGATATACTAAAATCTCGGCTTAAATGACAATAGAATGTTTGGTAGTGACTTATGCTGACTTCAAATGAATAGCTGCCATATAATCTATCCACCTTTTGAATTGCGGAAAGGCTGTAAAGCACATAGGACATTGGATGTGTTGAATCCTTATGGACTTAAAATATTATTGCGCAATTCTCCATGAGAGCCACTTCCGATTGTTTATATGATAAAGGCAGGCTCATTACAAAATACAATTTTAAAAATTGTCAATAGAGAAAATAGATAACCTATGTCGTACGTTGGGTTATAAATATATACCTGAACATGAAATTATCTGGCAGATATTTTTCACCTTGAAAAGTTGAATTTCAACCGATGTTTCCGAAACGGGGAATGATCGGTTTTAAGTGATTCAATCAATTCGAATTCATATCGCCCTGCCTGATAGGAACTGCAATCGCTGCTATTTCTGCTTCTTTTGCTTTTGCTGCTTTCGTACGCACGTTATAAAAGACACTAATTTGAATTGTCGATGCTGATGCTGATTGTACAACCGAATGAATAATATTTTTTGAGTGATCGTGCAAAAAATCATTCACTTCTTTCTCCACGCGTTGAAAATCATTTCCTGAAAATATCTTACACTGAAGCATATTTTTTTCTTTTATTTAAACGAAGGTTCTGTACTTATTGTTTTTCCTGCTGACCAGGTACATTTGGCTCGATCCCCAGTTTCGTCTCCACGCTGTCTTTTTTCTGTGAAGGCTTTTTGGGTGTGGTAGCAGGTCTGACCGGGCGGGATATAAACTTTTTATCACTTGTATTTATCGTATCAATCAATGCTCCGCCTTCAAGCTTTGGTTCATACTGCACAGTGTCCCGTTTATGCTGTATGGGAATTAGTGTATCGTTTACCGCCGGTTCCTGTGCAAAACTATTTATTGCGATCAAGGCAAAAATCAATATGATGAATGAGGTTTTCATAGTTTTATTTTTATACTACTACAATGTGATTTACGTGCCAACCGAAATTTGTGGCATGGAATTTTATTAAAACAGTTCAGTAAATATTTAATCAGTCAACAAATGAAAGAAAAGGAAAAAATGCTTCATGATATCCTGGTTCAGAAAAACGATCTCATCATTAAGCAAACAAGGCGAATTTCGCTACTAGAGGAGAAACTTACTGAAATACGTCACAAGTATTTCCAGTTAAAGTACGATGATGAAAAAATGGGTGGCCATTCACTCATGTTGAAGTGAGGAAATAAATTACTAAAATATTCCCCGATCTGTGGAACTTAATCCACGAAGCTAGGTTTTTGCCGGTCGCTTTGACTCATTAAGAGTTTGTGTTTCTAAGTATGTTTTGGTTGGTATGACTGCAGGTTGTTAATTCAGCTTGCAGTTTTTTATTGCCGGATTATGTTGTCAGTAGTTTATAAGGTGATCTGTCAGAAGTATAAGTAAATTCTGTTTTGTAAACTGAGTTCTTTGTTTTCGTCTCCTGGTGTTTTATGTTCGTGAAGCGGATTAAGAGTTAACTCAATATTCGTAACTTTTGATTTGGCAGATTTTATTTTCAGGTGCAAATAATCCTTCCATACAAAGAACTGTCGCCTTTCCGCAGTAATTTCATTGGTAAGATCATTTATCTCAATATGCCTGAAATTATTATCATTTAAAAACAATTGCAGCCTCTTAACTACCTGCGGCATCGAGCCGAATACTGATAGGACTTTCATAATGATTATTTAATTGAAAAAACACAAATTGAATTTAACTTGATAAGATGAAGCCGTAATTTATTTCTTGGGGACATTGGAACCTTCTATTCTGGCTTCGCTCCCGATGACAGCCTTCTCTTGAAGTTAACGTGCGATATGGCCGATAATAGCTTTGGTTTGAAGGTATCTTATTTCTCTTTGGGCGGCTGCGATGGTTTCCTGTCATCAGTAGGCAAGGAGTCTTTTCTTATTCTCATATGCATATCCTTATTAGGTGAGGGAGAATTACCATTTGGTTGACTTTTAAAATCGACAGAATCTGTCTGTATTGAGTGGCTGGTTGTATCTGCCCTTTGTACTGGATTTTGAGCAATGAGATTTGTCCAAAACAACGCTGAAATTAATATTCCTGCAATCTTTTTCATTTCTTTCTTTTTTGGTTCTACTATTGTAAGCTAAAATGTATGCCAAGTGTGGTATATTTTTTAAATTTGAGTTGATAAACTAAATTATTTTATGAGAAAGTCGAAACAAAGTCAGCAAAGCGGATTTGAAAAATTCGCATCAGCAATTACGCGCAAAACGGGAAGTACAGGAGCTTTTATTATTGCATTAACAATAGTTATCATTTGGTTGGTTACAGGACCGCTTTTCAATTATTCTGATACCTGGCAACTTGTTATCAATACCGGTACAACGATTGTGACTTTCCTGATGGTGTTCCTGATACAGAAAACACAAAACAAGGACTCGATTGCAATCCAGCTTAAATTGAATGAGCTTGTCGCCTGTAATGACAAGGCGAGTAACAGGTTGATAAATGTCGAAGATTTTTCGGAGGATGAACTACGGACATTGCAAAAATATTTTCATAAGCTGGCTGAGATGACTAAAAAAGAAAGCGATATTCATATTTCTCATTCTCTTGATGAAGCAACAGACAGGCACGAGGAAAAGATGAAAACGCTCAAGCACAAGAAAAAGTAGGAGTACTGGTACAATTATTCCTCATATACTTTTATAAAGGGCATCTCATACCTCAATATATATCCTGCAAAAATTTAATTTTGTTGGCAGGGTATTTTCTCCATTCGCGTTAGAAAAAATATGAAAGGTCTGCTTTATACCATCGCTTTATTGCTTGTAATTTTTTTGGGCAATAGGTTTCTGCGTTTACAGTGCAGGAGCATTAATTCATTTGCTGCTTGTGATAGCATTAATTTCTGTTTGCTCTCTGTTATCCGGGGAGCAGATAAAACCTGAAATATAAATCGTTTTAACTACAGAACTGCGGGATGAGAAAGAATTCATATTGTTTTTTTCTCGCCTTGTTATGCTTTGCCATTGAGGTGGAGGCACAGGATTCTTCCTCGAGTGACACATCTCGTGGAGACTCATTAAAGATTTACCGCAAGATTGAAAAATTTTCAAAAAAACACAAGGTGACGAGTTTGCTCTATGATGCTACTTTTAATCTGCCGGGTGAAACGAGGAAAGACACTGTACTGAGAAAGCAATATTTAAATGCTGTTTATGAAGGGAAAATAGTGAGGCATATCGTTGTAAGGACAACTGATCCTTTTGGTTACAATGTCCGTGATACATCTGTAATGCCACGAAATTTTATACAGCGGAGTGGTAATTTTCTACATAAGCGATCGGCAGCGCTTACAATTAAAAATCAACTGCTGATTAAAAGAGATAAGCCGCTGGATGTTTTGTTGCTAAAAGAATCAGAGCGTCTTTTAAGGCAGTCAGCCTATGTAATGGATGTGGTTATTGATGTCATCCCTGTTCCGGGAACTGACAGTGTAGACGTATTAATCCGCGAACAGGATTTATGGAGCATTGGGGCCGGGATTGGTGTGTCAGGCACAAAACAAACAATCTTTGCACGCGATAAGAATTTTTTAGGGTTATCCCACCAGTTAGAAGGGTGGTTTTATTATTTCAATGAAGAAAAAAAATATCTCTTCCAGGGTAGCTATACCATTCCATATCTCCTCAATACTTATATTACTACGACTGCTTTATTTTCAACCTCTAAAGAGCTTTACGTAAATGGAGTCAGTATTAACCGCACGTTTTATTCTTCACTAACGAAATGGGCCGGGGGTATTGATTATCTTTTCCATGGTTCTACAGATTCATTGCGTTTTGCGGAAGCGCTTTCCCAGGCGTACCATATCCACTTTCGCGATCTTGATGTATGGGCAGGGAGGAGCTTTCCAGTAGCAATTGGCAAAAGTGATAAAGCCAGAAGCACAAGACTTATTACAACGTTGCGGATACTCGATCGAAAGTATTCTGAAATTCCACCAATAACTGCCGATTCAATGCACCTGTACTCATCATCGAAGTTTTATCTTGGATCGGTTGGAATTACAACACGAACATATTATCGTGACACATATATTTACCGTTACGGCATTCCTGAAGATATTCCTTCAGGAAGAATGGCGCAGGTACTCTTCGGTTACGAAGATGGTATCAATACAGGAAGAATTTATGCCGGTGCCCAAGCCGGATATGGAGATCATTTCAAGAATTTCGGATACCTGTCAACATTTTTAGGATATGGAACTTTTCTTCGTAACGGTCAAGCTGAACAATCGGTGATAAACACGACACTGGGATATTTTTCTGATATGCTGCATGTTGGCACCTGGGGTTACAGGCAATTTGTAAAAAGTCAACTTGTTTACGGTCTCTCCAGGAAACCGGGTGAAGCTATCAACATCAATAATGACAATGGCATAAAGGGCTTTAACAGCGAATCGTTGAAGGGCACAAATAAAATTGTGATGACTTTGCAATCGCAACTATATCTTCCTTATAACTTAATCGGCTTTCACTTTGCACCTTTTTTATTCTGCCATTTTGGAATGCTAGGAGATGATGAAACGCCTTTTCAAAAAGGACGCCTGTTCCAGGGTTACGGCCTTGGACTACTGGTCAAAAATGAATTGCTTGCAATCAATACTTTTCAGATTTCATTCGGCTTTTATCCTTTCATCCCTGATGTGGGAAACTCAATTCCCAAGTTCAATCCATTAAAGACATACAATTTCACTTTCCGTGATTTTGACGTTGAAAAACCTGCGCCAGTATTATTTGAATAATAATCGCTATTACGAAAGCAGGAGGGCAGGAAAGGAGAAAAAGTGCACCAACCTGTTAAACAGAAATCATTGATTAGATATATTATTACAGGAGTATCAGTCAGTTTACCACTGCCCCGTTGCTATTGGACTGTGATTGAGCTGTTAATTCATTGACCCTTTTAATCAGGTCGGCACTGCTGAATGGTTTGTGCATGATTACATCAGCTTTGTTAATTGTAGCTTTTAATACATCTTCGCTCATACCTGTTATCATTATTACCGGGGTATTTGAAGTTGCTTTGATGCTGTCCACCAGTTCAAAACCGCCTTCGTATGGAATCATCACATCGCTGATAATTAAATCCCATTTATTGTACCGGATTTGTTTAGCAGCATCTGCTATATTGGATGCGACTGTTACCTCATAACCATTTCGTTTCAATGCTTTGCTGACCATTTCAAGAATGTCCTTTTCGTCATCTATTACGAGTACTTTCATTTTGATTGAGATTGATATTGAGTTATATTTATAATTTCAAGCCAATTGCAAATTTTGTTCCCTTCCTCAGTTCAGATTCGACTTCAATTGTTCCGCCATGACTCTGAATAATGTTATGAGCTGTTGCAAGTCCGAGCCCCATGCCTCCTTCTTTTATAGTGAAGTATGGTTCAAACAATTTGCCAACGTTCTCCTGGGCAATTCCATGTCCGTTATCTTCAATTTCTATAATGCATCTATCTCCCTCTTTTCGACCGGAGATTTTAATGCGCCCTCCTTTTTCAGGAACAGCTTCCACTGCATTAATAATGATATTCAACAGCGCAGTCTTTATTTTCATTTCATCCACTTCAACTTCGCATATATCATCAGAGATGTACTTTTCAACAGACACATTCTTCAGTGTAATCCGGTCCATTGCCATTTCCAGTGTGTCGTTGATGATTTTTGTGAGCCCCCTTTTATCCGTTGTTACATCTGCAGGTCGTGAAGAAAGAAGCAATTCATTGATCAGGTCACTGATCCTTCGGGTATTTCTTTTGATCATCCCGAAGTAAGTTTCAAATTCAGTATTTGCGGCTTCATATTCAAGCTGCTCAATTGTGAGGTTAATATTCGTTAACGGATTCCTGATTTCATGAGCAAGCATGCGGGCTACACGGCCAGTCATGGCCAGCTTTTCGGCAACTACAAGGTCGCGCTCTGTTTTTTTTCTGTGTGTAATATCATGCAGCACGCCAAGAATATAAAACTCACCTTGCGGATTATGCTGTATGGACGCGGAGATCAGGCAGAATTTTTTTTCTCCTGCTTTATCTTTCAGCGTGAGTTCGTAATTTGTAATGGTTCCTGATTGTCTTAACGCTTTAAGAAACTTATCCCGGTCTCCGGGAGATGTGTAGAGATTTTTAGCCGGTGTATTTTTTAATTCCTCTTTAGAATAGCCAAGGATGCGGCGTGAAGATTCGTTTACATCCAGGAAATTACCTTGCTCGTCAGTTACGTAAATCATATCACGGCTGGATTCAAAGATATTCCGGTATTTCTCTTCGCTCTCAGTCAGCGCATGAAGATTCTCAGACCGCTCAATTGCATAACGGATACTTCGCTCCAGTTTCTCAGAATTTATTTCGGTTTTTACTAGGAAGTCTGAGGCGCCCAGGCTCATTGCTTCAACATCAATTTTGTGGCTTCCTTTACCTGTCAATAAAATAACCGGCATCCGGCATCCTTCATCCATCGCTGTCTTCAGCAGCTCAAGACCCGTATGACTACCCATCAGGTAATCAACAATAGCGATGTCGTGGCTATTCTTTTTCATGAGTTGCAACGCTGATTTATAATCAGGAGTCCACTGTAAATTGAATTCGTAATTGTCGAGATCCTCCAAAAAGGATTTCAACAGGACAAAATCATCTTCATCGTCATCTACAACTAGTATGGAGATTGTTCTCTTCATCGTAACACTGATATAATTAAATACGCATCTCTAAGGTGTAAAATCTTTAATTTTATTATAAAGTGTTTTGCGGTCAATATTCAGAATTTTTGCTGCCTTGCTTTTGTTGAAATTCACTTCCTTTAAGACGCGCAGAATGGTTTCATACTCAGCTTCCTTGGCTGCCGCTTTTAAGTTCGGATGAAGTTGATGCGGCGGTTGATAAGAAGCGTGTTCTGCAGCATCAACAAACCGTCCATTTGTATTTGCTTCTGCATCCGGGAATGACAGCTTTGTAAAATGAGAAATTTCGAAAGGCAGGGATTGTACTTTTATTCTATCGCCGTCACTCAACAAGGCAGCACGTTTTATAACATTCTTCAATTCGCGCAGGTTGCCATGCCATGGGTATTGATGAAAAAGTTGTGTAACCTCATCATCAAAGCCGGTGATATTTTTATCAAGTACCTCATTTGAGTTTTGTAAGAAGAACTCAGCATACATCATGATGTCCTCTGCGCGCTCACGCAATGGAGGAACGTTCAACTGAAACTCATTAAACCGGTGAAATAAGTCTTCCCTGAATTTTCCTTTATGATAAGCTTCATTCAGGTTTTCATTGCTTGCAATAATCAATCTAACATCAATATGTATTTCCTTATTACTGCCTATGCGACGGATTTTTTTTTCCTGGACAACACGTAGCAAGCTGGTCTGAACTTCATAGGGAAGGTTTGCAACTTCATCAAGGAAAAGTGTGCCCCCGTTGGCAAGTTCAAAATGCCCGATCTTTGTTTGCATGGCACCCGTGAAGGACCCTTTTTCATGTCCAAAGAGTTCACTACCCGCAAGTTCTTTAGATATCGCGCCGCAATCCATCGCGACAAAAGGTTGTGATGCCCGGGAACTTTTTTGGTGGATCATCTGGGCCACAGCTTCCTTTCCTGCCCCGCTCTCTCCATATATGATTACGCTGTAATTTGTTGGTGCAACCAGGTCAACCTGCTTCATCAGTGCAAGTGATTGAAAACTTTTCCCGAATATAAATTTCTGCGGCTTAAAGGTTTTCGGCAGTGAGGTATTCGGTTTATCAGAATCCGTTGTGCCGCCTTCCAGCGCGCGTTTTATCGTCAACAGGATCTCATCAGGGAAAAGCGGTTTGGTCACATAGTCGTATGCACCCAGACGCATCGCCTGCACAGCCACGCGTACATCGCTGTAACCGGTAATAATTATCACAGGTACATTGTGGTTAATATTTTTAATTTCTTTTAATACATGTATGCCGTCAACGTCCCCAAGGCGAAAATCGGTAAGTACCAGGGCCGGATTTTCTGCTTTGAAAGTTTCAATTCCTTTCTTTCCGTTATTTGCTATAACTACATCTAGATTGTGACGGGAAAGAAATTTTTTAAGAAGCTGACTGATATCAAAATCATCTTCAATGACCAGGATTTTAGGATTCATTTACAGTAGGTTTTAGTAGTGGGTATTTTATTCCCTGCAAGGACCTTGCATGCCCAAATATTTTTAAAAAATTTGTGTATAAAGTTAATACAGGGTATATTAATACACAACTATGGAAATAGTGTAGAAATATTAGGGCAATGATTGCTCAATAAATGGAGAATGACATTCTTTAAGATTGCCTTTTTTCATTCTGTCTACACGGAAAATCAGGTCTATTTAAGCACTACAATTTTTTTATGACTAATCGCCGTTTCGCCGGCTTCTATAATTAAAACCGAATAAATACTTTCCTCCATGTAAGTATGCACAGGCTCTCCCGGTCGTTCAAAATGCATATTGACAATAATTTTTGCCGTCATATCCGTTAGGATTACCTGAAAATTTAATTCAATCGATCGATATTAATTTCACTGGTGGATGGAACCGGTAACCACGAACAGAATTTAGATCAGAAGAAATAATATTACTACAAATCGCATAGGTGAATAAAATGACGAGAATTACTTTCAGACGATAGTCTTTCGCATTCTTGCATTCGGAAGATGAAGTCCTTCGCGGTATTTCACCACTGTACGCCTTGCAATTTCGAAACCCATTTTATTGAGTTGGTTCACAATTTCAAAATCGGTGAACGGTTTGGATTTGTCTTCTTTTTCCAGGAGCTCAACAATTGTCTGTTTTACTTTTTCAGTGCTCACAACACCTCCATCAGTGGAATGCAGTGTAGTTGAAAAAAGTTCCTTCAGCAGTATATTGCCGTATGGAGTTTGTGCGTATTTATTGCAGGTTACCCGGCTCACTGTACTAATGTCATAGCCGGTTCTATCTGCCACGTCTTCCAGGATCATCGGCTTCAGGTTAATCCTTTCACCGCTCATGAAAAAATCTCTTTGCATACCGGCGATCACTTTCATGATTTCCATTAGGGTGTACTCGCGTTGTTGTAATGCTTCAAGCAACCACTTTGCTTCGTCCACCTTCTTGCGAAAATAATTAAACTCTGTTTTCTTTTTCAGGGGTGCTTTCTCCTTCGTGATCAGGTCAACATATTCTTTATTAATTGAAATCCCTGCTCCAGGGTTATTCGCAAGTGAAACTTCCAGTTTGTCATCTTCAATGGTAACAATGAATTCGGGAATGATACTTTGTGCGACCGATAAATCTTTGGGAGCAACAAAAACAGGTTTAGGAGTGAGGTGTCCGATTACGCGGAGAGCAAGTTTCAACTCATCCTCATCGAGGAACATCTCTCTTTTAATCTTATCATAATTCTTGTGATACAATTCAGAGAAATAGAGTTCAACAATTTTTTCAGCGCGCAAATGATCTTCATCTTTGTTTTTCTTACGGCGGAGTTGTATTGCCAGGCATTCCTGCAATGAACGCGCTCCAATACCGGGCGGATCAAATTGCTGAACGATGCCCAGCGCTTCAGTCATTGTTTCATCACTCACCATATGACCGAGTGAAAAACCAATATCATCGCCTAAATCGCTAAGCGGGGTATGGAGGTATCCATCCTCATCCAGAGAATCAATGATGTACTCAACCAAGTGTTTAGTTTGAGGCAGCAATTCCATGACCTTTAATTGATCTTTCAATTGTTCCTGAAAAGATTGATAGTAAACAGCTGTGGCGGTAAAAACCGGTTCATCTTTACTCAGGTTGTTCACGTATGTCTTATAGTCAGGCACTTCATCGTCATCGAAATATTCGGCAACTTCATTCAGTTTGTTGGATACTTCCGCAGCTACTTTATCCTCGTTTGAAAAAACTTCCTCCTGTTTTTCTTCATCTTCAGTTGCTTCCAACACAGGATTTTCTTCGAGTTGATTCTTGAGATATTCTTCAAGCGCAAGGGATGGAAGATGCATGAGATGCAGGACCTGGAGCTTTTGCTGGAGGAGAAACGTATTGAGGCCTTGTTTCTGTGTTTGTACCTGTGATTGAGAATTGCGCATAATCCGAATGGGTTTTCAGGAAATATTTCAACAATCCTTCCAAATATTTTTCACCCTGAAAATGTTTTGAAATGTGTAAAAGATGATGAATTCCTTGCGGATATTGTAGAATTATTTTCCCGTGTCCTTCATTTTTTCTTCTTACTGTCGTTTTTATCTTTTTTTGAAAAAAGTTTTTGAAAAAAAGTTTTCTTTTCCTCAGATTGCGTATTAATAGACTTCAGGTTTATCTCATTGTCTATTGCAGGGACGAGGGCTTGTATAAATGCGTTTATGACCACCTGTACAACAGCATCAACAACGCCTGTCTTAGGGTTTTTAAAATCGCCTTCAATCGGAACTTTTGTTGCAACCTGATCCTTCTTTTGATTTCTGAATACTACCCCAACCAAT
>JBDTTM010000042.1:0-16506 GCA_039930605.1 Bacteroidota bacterium | reverse complement strand
TCATGTACTTTATTAATTGCACCACCGGGGCTAAACACACCTGAATAGGAACGGGCACCAAAATTTCCGGCTGCAGTGAAATAACTTACACCCTGTGCGGTTACATCTGTTATTGCCTGAGAAATGATACCGTCCTGAAAGAAAGGTTCAACGGCATAAGTAATATCATCTACAATGATATTACATCCGCTAGATGCGAGTTCACGGATTCCATCAGAAAAATCTGCAGGACTTACAAATCCGGTCCGGAATTCAAGAGAAGCTTTCGGGGCTACATCGTGCAATATTTGCAGCATTGCCCGTCCTTCATCGCTGACTCTTCCATATGGATATTCTTTAAGAATGCTAACGGGGGAACTGTTTGATCCGCTTCCCGGAAGGTCGCCATTGTTTACATCCTGTAATGCCGGGTTGCCGGAAATTTTGTTGTAGCTGTCTGAAAGCACTCCAATCTTTATTCCCTGTCCGGTGAGATTGAAAATTTTTCTTGCTGTATCGGAACGTTGCGCAAGATCACCACCGGTATTAAATAATCCGCTATTGAGAATCGCCGGTATTGCATTGCGGGAAAAATTCAGAAGCCCATGTGCATGTAGTGTGTCAAGCAGTGGTATATTGACGATAGGGTAAAAACCGGTTATGATCAAGGTCGTATCATCCGTAATCGGATCAATCATTCCATAATTTATTGTTTGTATCGTGGCGAGCACAGAATCGTAATAATTGACATCAGGTATTACATCTATAAAGACATATCCATCATCATTAACTGTCACAATCTGGCTCGCAGTTGTATCGCCTGAAGAAGGAGGATTGTTGTATATCCCAATTAATTCTGATCCACTGGAAGAGGTGGTTGTTCCTGTACCGGTCGGATCGATAATAGGGGTTACACATTGAATTTCTGAAATTGAAACAGAAATTGAGGAGGTACATCCATTGTTGTCTGTTACCGTTACATCGTAAGTTCCCGCGGGAATTTGAGTAAGGTCTTCTGTTGTAGTTGCGTTGGACCATGAATAGTTAACAGGTGCTGTTGCATTTGCAACGCTGAGATCAATTGTTCCGGCCGGGCTTTCAATACAGGAATTGGTGCTGGCATAGGTAAGCTGAATGTTGCAGCACCCTTCATCAATTTGTCCATCGCAATTGTCATCAATTCCATTGCCACAAATTTCCTGGGCAATATTAATGGTAATTGAAGCGCATGCGCCAGGAGCGGCACAGCCCCCCTCGCCTCGCACATAATATGTAATAGTTGCAATCGGATTAACAACAATTGAAGCGCCGGAACCACCCGGAGAGCCCGTTGCACAACTTGACCCATACCAGACCCAGGTCGTGTTGTCGTTCAAATTAGAATTTTGTTCATCAATCGAAATAGTTATGTTATTTCCCCCGCAGATTGTTAAAGATGAAATAGGAATAACCGGGGCATCAGCCGACAAGCAAGGACAATTGAGATTAAAAAAAGCTCCCGGGTCTTTGCCTGTGCTCCAGTTAGCATTCATGTTTGCAACATCATCAACCTGTATGCAACTCAACAAGGAATTATTGGTTGCATCAAAAGCGGTGAGGTTAATGTTATTACCATTTTGAATATTTAAACTAGACAGTTGAGTGTTAGAACAATTTATATCAACCAATGCTGTATTTGCTGATAAATCAAGGGTAGTAAATTGATTGTTGCTACAATCCAGGTATTGGAGTGATGTATTAGCCGATACATTAAGAGTAGTAAGCGTGTTGTTGTAACACCACAAACCAATCAAGCCGGTATTGTTGGATACATCAAGGGTGGTAAGTTGATTTCCATCACAGCTCAGGTATTGCAATGCAGTATTTTGCGATACGTCAAGTGTCATAAGCGGGTTTGCGGAAGAAACCAAAGAAGTTAGCGCTGTATTGGCTGTTAAATCGATCGCGCTGAGTTGATTGCTACTGCAATTCAACACAGTTATTGCTGTGAAAGCTTCAATACCTGTTAAGTCAGAGATATTTAAATTGAACACAAAAATTGTTCCTGTATAGGAAGCGGCTTCGTAACATTGTATTTCACCATCACTGTTTGTGTTGATTAATGCATTTGCTAATAAAGCATTCTTAAAGTTTGCATCCGGAATGTTTACTGTGCAACTACAATTAGTACTGTAAGTAGCGCCAGCATCTTTACCTCCACTCCAGTTTGTATTCATATACGATGTGTCGTCAACCTGTATGCAGGATAATGCCGGGCTACTGGTCACATCAAAAAAGGTTAAGTTGCTGTTATTACCATTCTGAATATTTAAACTGGATAGTAATGGGTTGTTAAGACAATAAAGACCGGTAAGAGCAGTATTAGTGGAAAGATCCAAACTAGTCAAAAGGTTACTTTGGCAGCTTAATGAATAAAGATTTGTATTGGCAGAAAGGTCAATGCTGCTGATTTGATTACTTCCAAAATTTAATACTATAAGATTCGGATTTGCAGATACATCCAGGTTTGTAATACCATTTCCCAAGCAAAAAAGTATACCAAGATTTGGGTTTTGTGATAAATCGAACGAGTTTATCAGGTTAAATTGACAATACAATTCATATAAACTCGTATTGGTAACTAAATTCAGACTTGTTATTTGATTGAGATTACAAAAAACCTGGGTAAGCGATGTGCAATTATCTATATTCAGGCTTGTTAACTGATTAGATTCACAAGATAGCTGAATAAGATTTGTATTAAATGATAGGTCCAAACTTGTTAACTGGTTATTCTGACAATATAAACCCGTTACTCCGGTAAAGGCTTCAATACCGGTTAAGTCTGCTATACTTAAACTCTGAACATCAATTGAACCGGTATAAGCAGCCGCTTCAGTACATTGTATTTCACCATCACTGTTTGTATTGATTAATGCATTTGCTAACAAAGCAGTTTTAAAGTTTGCATCCGGAATGTTTACTATGCAACCACAATTTATACTATAAACAGCACTGGCATCTTTAGCACTGCTCCAGTTGGTGTTCATATAAGCAACATCATCAACTTCAATGCAGGTAAGTTGATTCGCGTTGGCGGCAAAACCAGCAAGATTTGCATTGTTTCCGTTTTTAATATTCAAACTTGTCAATTGGTTACTATGACAAGCCAGAGAAGTCAATGCCGTGTTTAAAGAGAGGTCTAAACTTGTAATCAAGTTACCTTGACAACCCAGCGCTGCTAAGGCTGTATTACTTGAAACGTCAAGGCTCGTTAATTGGTTGATGGGACACTGTATGGTAGCTAATGCTAAGAGACCGGTTACATTCAAACTTGAAATGGTATTATTGGAACAGTCTAAATAAGCTAAACCGGTTGCGGTTGTAACATCCAGGCCGGTTAAGTTGTTGCTGGCACAATCCAGGTTAGTTAGAGCAGTATTAGCAGAAACATCAAGCGTTGAAAGGTGATTGTTATAGCAGGTTAATGCTGTAATATTTACAAAGGCTTCAATACCTGTTAGGTCGTAAATATTTAAACCATTTACATCAATCAACCCACTATATGTAGCCGCTTCTGAACACTGAATTTCGGTATCGCTGTTTGTATTAATTGCAAGGTTTCCAAGTAAAGCAGATTTAAAGTTTGCATCGGGAATGCTTACGATACAAGGTGGGCAAGATGCTCCTGTAACAACTCCACCCGGAGCAACCCAATTAGATGTCGAGCCATTCAATGCGAAATTGTTAAGTTCTCCATCATTTCCATTTCCGGTTGCATCAAAAACAGTAAAGTCCGGTGGATTAGCAACACCTGCATTTGCTTGATTGAAATGATAAGACGCAGCCAATCCTGCCTGCGAAGAAATTTCACAATTCATATTGTTTGATATTTCCTGTGCAGTAAGTGTACGTGTCCATACTCTCAATTCATCAATGCTGCCATCATACTCATCCCCGGCATAAGCCGAGGTGGTACCAATTGTTGTTAAACTGGCGTTGCCAATGAAAGAAGAAGGAGCCACATTCTGGCCAATCAAAACACTATCCCTGTATATTTTCTTCTGCTTGGTAACATTGTCAAATGTACAAGCCCAGTGATGCCAGTTAGCATCATTGGTTATAGGCACTTCCAGATCATTTGGCGCTCCCCAGAAGTTAAAAATAAATTCATTGTCAGATGAGAAGCCAATATGTAAAAGTAAGTTGTCAGCTCCTGATGTTCCTTGTGAGAAAGCAACATCATACGTATTGGTTGAATTTCGTTTCAACCACATCTCAACAGTGAATGATTTATTGGCGAGGTCAAGACTATCGTTAGCGCTTATTGCAACCTGGTCATCAACACCATCAAAATTTAATGCCGCTCCAGGTGTTGTGATAACCTGTTCTCCAACCTGGAAGTTACCCAATGCAGTCATGCCGCTGGCTGTGATAGAAGTTGGGGTTTGATTCGAAGCGGTTGGAGAAGTCCAGAACCCATCATCATATTGTCCGACAATAAAGTTAGCAGTGTTTGCATTCAAATCAACATCACCGGCATTCCAATTAAATGTTGCACTCACGGTTGAAAAACTTAATCCGCCCGGAGTTAAGGTCCAGTAACGGTTTACGGATTTGCTGCCGTCGATATCGGAGTTAATAATATTAAAATGATCACCTTCATCAGTTCGTACAGCGATACCACCACCGGAAGTATTGATAGAAACAGTCAGGTCAACAGGTGTATATACGATATCATCACCGATGTCATAAGTTTTGGTACCCGAAAGATCAAAGTTGCGTTGTAAATTTCCGATTACATATTTATTCGAACTTGCACCTGTCACAATTCCGTTTCCGCCGATCACAATTTTATTGGAGCTTGTCGTGAGTTTACCATTTACAAATGCCAATTCATTTGTAACATTAAAGTCGCCCAACAGTGCCACACCGTTAAGATTATCTATGGTTAATTTTGGAATCGCAGAAGTGCTTGCAATATTCTGTACAGTTGTACCGGCAAGAACCAGGTCAGTGAAATTGAATGTTCCGTTGTTGGAGAAATATTCCCCGGTAAAATTCATAGTTCCTCCGTTCAGCGTAGCAGTTGGATCGATTCCTAAAATTTTTGCTGAGAAAGAACTGTTGAAATCATGCTGACCATTTTTGAACTGGATGGCGCCGTTATCACTTGCAATGGTGACGCCAGAGCTATAAGTTGTAATACCTGAAGTTGCAAATGACATGTATCCGTCTCCAATGTTTACAAACTGGCCGGTATGAGTAGAGGTTGACCCGCTGGTGATATTGAAAGCGGCTCCAGGACTGTTGTTTGTGACAATTCCATTATTTTCAAGGTAATCCAAATTGAAATCTGTTTGTCTGGAAGGAGAATTCCCTGTATCAAAATAATTGTTGATGGTACCTGTTGGAGTGTTTGTGATTGATCCGTTATTGATTGTGTTGATATTAATTCCATCGCGGCCAATAATCCTGAAGTCGCCATTGTTGGTAATACTTGCACCGGACATTGAATAAGTTACATCCTGGCAGCAGGTAGGATCTGCACTTTCAAAAATGATTATTCCGTTGTTTGTTATACTGCCAGACAAATGGCCTCCTGTTGAAGTAGCATTTCCCACCCTGATCTCACCGGTAGAATTAACAACAGTTGTACCTTGACCGCTTAAAGTTCCACCAATAATTACCAAAGAACCATCAATACTTAAGTCTGTTCCTGCGCCATTGGCAATTACCAGGGGACTTAGTATTTCAAGCGTTGCACCTGATTCAATGGTGAGTTGATCTATCGTATATTGTGTATTAAATTGATTCAGATTAATTATATGCGGACTTCGGATGGTAACAGAATCATCTGTTTCATTCGGAATACGTCCTGCAGGTACCCAGCTGTTACCATCAAATTCTTCCCATGTTGCTGGTATAACCCAATCTCCATTTGAAGCAGATCTGTATTTATGGGCTGCCGGAGGATTGGGTTCGCCAATCTGGAAATCGCTCATTGTTGGTCCCGGATAAAATGCTTCACAGTAAGTAGCGGTCTGCGCAGATGTTGAAAGCAACTCCCAGGTTGGTGCATCATATTTAGACACCACAAAGTTCAAGGGGTTTGTGGCTGGATCTACATCGGCTGCAATCCAGTTAAATGCAATGCTGAAATTCAAAAACACAGCACCGTTATCTTCCAGATGCCATACCCGGTTCAGACTTTTATTTCCATCGATTCCCGATGTAGCAACTTCCTGGTGATCGCCGGCCTCTGTACTTGCAACAATTCCGCCCGCAGTAACGATGTTTGGCGTAATAATGATCGGGTTATAAGAGTCTACATCACCTATATCATAATTCAATGGAAAGGAACCAGACGCATAACGTTCCAACCTGCCTACTACATAACTGGAAGCTGAAGCATTGAAGACACCAACGTTGTCACCAACGACAAACCGGTCGCCATTGATAAAAAGTTTTCCATCAAAAAGTTGCACCCCACCAACTACAACAGACTGAACACCTGTACATGTAACCCCATTCGGATTTTGCATGATGAACGTATTGATTTCACCATCACCGTTAATTGTTTGCGGAGCGCTTCCCTGCATTGTTAATCCTGTGGTAATAAATCCATTATTATCGATAGACGAACCTGTAAACGTAATTCCAATTGAAGAAGAAAGCGTTGCACCTGTTTCTATTTCAAAGACACCACCATACATCGGTGGGTTATTATTGACAAACAATGATCCGCTTACAATCGTGATCACGCCTTCGTTCACAAGATTCACCTCAAAAATTGCATCGCCTCCCTGGTCACTGTGAATGTTTCCGCCGGTTTTATTATTAAAATTTGCGCTGGTAGTGCCACCGTCTGTTATTGTACCTTGATTACTGATATTGAAAGTTCCATAGTTATTAAAATTGATATTGCCACCGGAATAAGTGAGTGTGCTGCTGCTGAAATCGCAATCGGTGTAGCTGTTAATTGTAATATCATCATCAAAACCATTATTTGAACTTCCGGAAATTGAAAATATAGTACCAGGTAAAACATCTAAGATACCACTCCCGCCTATATGACCGAAGCCCTGTAATTCTATATCAGATCCATTTTCAAAAGAAGCAGTACCGTCAATAATTAAAGATGCAGTGCCAAGAGGAAGCGAACCGAAACATCTGAAATCCAAACCGGCTCCGTCATGGATAGTCAATGATGCTTCACTCAGGTAAAGTGCTGCGTCTGATTCAATAATAAATTGATCTGCATCTATACTATAGGAAGAAACAGTTACTGAATGACCGCTTCTGATCTTAATAACATTTGCATTTTGATCATCCGGTGGAGTTGATGCTGGAATCCAGCTAGTCCCGTTATAAGTTTGCCAGGTGCCTGGAGAATTCCATTGACCATTGCCTGTAGTGCGGTAGTCACCTGTTGTAGCAGGAATCGCACTTACCTGACCAACGGCATAACCCATATCTGTAAAAGTGGTAATGCCGGTAGTTGTAATTGACGTAGGTTGTGCATTGCTGGAAGGTAAATTGGTCCAGGTTGGTGAATCGGAATAATATTGTGCTACGGAAAAGTTAGCTGTATTCGCTCCGCCATCAACCTGTGCAGGATCCCAATGGAAAGTAAGATCAGCAGTCGCGTAAACTCCATTGTCATCAAAATCCCAATAAGAATTTACAGTACTGTCAGGTACTAAATCTGATGAACCAATATCAGGATGATCAGTGCCAAAATTTCTAATAAAAATCTGTGCTGTGGTAGCAACTCCATTTAAAGTTACATCAACAGGCGAATAAAAACTTGCACTTCCAACAGGATATGACAATGTGCTGGTTCCGGCATTAAAATTTCTTTGCATGCCACCAATGACATAACCGTTTGTGCCACCACCGGTAATTGTTCCTCCGGCAGCGATTGATACTGAGTTGCCACCTGTGATAATATTACCGACAACAAAGTTTAAGCTGGTTACACCAATAGAGCCATTGGAGAGCGTTACACCAAAGCCATTGTTAATATTTAAAACAATAAATCCAACACTATTCAGTGATGTGCTGTTAATTGTCTGAGCCGAAGTTCCGTTTAAAGTGGTTGTTAAATTAATGGAACCCTTATTTGTAAGATTGATTCCGGCGTATGATAATAAAACTGTTCCATCTACAGTGGCTAAATTGTTTACAAATAAATGCGCTGATGGAGAAGTACAATCGATTGCACCAAGCACATTCAAATCACTGCCGGCTCCATCCAGAACAGTTAATGGACCACCTGTCAGGATCAGGTTTCCGTTGGCATCTACAGTTGTCTGGTCAATCGTGAGGGCTGAACTGACTGTGATGTTATTTGAACCCCGGATATGTATATTCTGGTCTGCTGATGTAGGAAATGTCGTAGCAGGTAACCATGCACTACCATTGTAACGCTCCCAAAGAGCAACAGTAGTCCAGTTCCCCGAACTGATTGTTTGATAGTCACCGTTAATTTGAGCCTTCACTGATAGCATGTTTGCCATTGAAAATATTACAATAAGCAATACTTGAATGCGAGAGGGGCGATTGAGCTGTCGTTGGATTTTCATAATGATAAAATGATTGTTGATGGTTAATTATTTAAGTGTAGTTTTTATAGTCTATAGAACATAAGCAATACTAAACGTCTTTCGATTTGAGTATAAGAATTCATGATGAATGCTCAATTGAAGCATCACTGTTCTGCTTTCTCAAATCCAAATTGGTCAGCTAAATATCGTGTTTCCTTTTATTTAAAGCGATCCATGATTTCATGTCTGCAAAAAATAATAATCCACACATCTCCAGAATGCGGTACCCTACCCCGTGTCAGGAGGGTTTATGAATGGTTAGTTCGTGGAGACAAATATAAATGTTAAACCCAAAAAAGCAACGAATTTTATATTAATTTTGAATCAATTGTATAACCCAAGTTATCAAAATTGTTCACCAAGTTTTTGGATGTGTTGGCTGAAAACCCTTTGTTAAAATATTTGTCAAACCGGAAGTGCAATGGTGAATTCAGTAAACCCATCTTCCTGGCTATTTACAGTCAGTGTTCCGCCATGAGCTTTGACAATATCGTAACTAATTGATAATCCGAGACCTGTGCCTTCCCCTGACTTCTTTGTCGTAAAAAACGGCTGAAAAATCTTGTCGCGGATTTGCAGCGGAATTCCCGATCCATTATCGCGGACCTTTATTTCAATAAACTGATTTTTTGTCATTGTTAAAACACTGATTACAGCAGAAAAATTCCGCTCTTTTTGCTGTCGTTCTTTCAACGCATGAAAAGCATTGGTGAAAAGGTTCAGCATCACACGGGTAATTTCCTGCGTCATTACATTCACCTTAGGCAAATCCTCCTGGAATTTCTTTTCAATCGCGCAGTTAAAATCCGGGTGGGAAGCACGGATGCTATGGTAGGCCAGAACCAGAAATTCATCGCAAAGCTTGTTGATATTTGCCGGGCGTTTTTCCTCTTCGCTGCCGTGACTGTGCCGCAACATGCTCTTAATGATGTTGTCAGCGCGTTTACCATGATGGGAAATCTTTCCGATGTTCATCGTGAGTTCCTTCATCAGTTGATGTTTCTCTGCTTCATCGGCGGTTGCATTCAGCTCGTGTATTATTTCCTGAGAGGACTCGGAAAAATTAGTTACAAAATTAAGCGGGTTCTGAATTTCATGTGCGATGCCGGCAGTAAGCATTCCAAGCGATGCCATTTTTTCCTGGTGAATCAGTTGTGACTGTGTCTGTTCAAGGTGTTCCAGCGCTTCGCTCAATTTTATATTTGCTTTGTTTTTAAGCCGGTAAAGTCGTATCATGATGAAAGACAGGGCAAAGACAATGATGAAGCCAACAATAAAAATATTTTTCTGCGCCCGCTGCCGGTGAAGCTCTGCAAGGTGAATTGCTTCTTTCTTTTCCTGTTCGGCCTTTTGCAATACCTCTCTTTTTTCAAGTTCATAGTTCAGCAAAAGTTGTGTCTGCTTACGGCTGCTTTTGATGTTAAAGATGGTATCATTCAGCACATTGTATTTTTTCAGGTAGTCTAATGCTGCAGTAGTATTTCCGGTTTTCTCAGCGCACCTCGACAAACCAAGGAAGGCAAGACGCTCATCGTCAATGGACTCAACTGATTGGGCTTCATTGAGCGCTTTTGTATAATAAATGATTGCTTGTGCCAGATCCTTTCGTTCCAGGTATATATCACCGAGGCTGAGATAGAGGACGCCCAGGTTTGACTCTATATCATATATCTGGAAAAGCTTTTCCGCATCTTTAATATGCCTGAGGGCGCTGTCAAGTTTTTCCTTTGTGCGTTCCCGGTTTGCAGCAGTAATATCTTTGAGTGTAGTATCAGGTTTTCCCTGCTCATATTCAATGATGCCGATATTCGCAAGGCATTGCGAAAACATAAAAGTATCCTTCAGTGCTACCGACATTTGCAGGGCCTGTGCACAGATCTGGAAGGCCGAATCAATCCTTACTCTGAAAGAAGGATCTGACCGTGGTGTCACAGAGTAAGCACTGCTGATGTTCATCAGGTCCATAACTATGTCGCGGTCTGATTTCAATTCCCTGTCAATGTCCAATGCCTTGTGGTAATAAAAAAATGCCTGGTCCGGCAATTCCTGGTCAAGAAAAATATTTCCGGTATTGGTGAGAATAACTCCCTGTTCGCGCTTTCTACCCAGCTTTTCATATATCTGCAATGCTGCCAGGTACTGTTCCAGTGCTTCTGTATATCGGTCCATGGAATAGTTTGCTGTTCCCATAAAACCAAGTGACTTGGCAATGTAGAAGTCCAGATTTTTTTCACTTGCCAGCCGGTAAGCGCTTTCAGCAGCCTTCAGTGCCTGCTCGGGTTCCCTGTTTTTATACTGGTGAAAAAGAACCAATAGTTTTTGAATCCTTACTGAATCAGCTTCATTACTCTTGATGATTACAGAGATCGAATCACTTACTGACACAGCCGTGAGCCGTGAAAAGGAAAACAATATTATCAATATGGAGAAAATACACTTTCGATTCACAGCGGAAAAGTAGCAACTATTTTTCTGTTGCCATTCAAAAGCAACGAACCCATTTCCTTACTAACAGATTTTACTTCTATTTTTGCAGCATGAGCAACAAAGCACCGGAAGATCTTTTCAAGAGCATTATTTCACACGCCAAGGAGTATGGTTTTATTTTTCAGAGCAGTGAAATATATGATGGGCTGAGCGCAGTTTATGATTACGGACAAAACGGTGCTGAACTGAAAAAAAATATCCGCGACTATTGGTGGAGGTCCATGGTTCAAATGAATGAAAATATCGTGGGTATCGACTCTGCTATTTTCATGCATCCAACCATCTGGAAAGCCAGCGGTCACGTAGATGCGTTTAACGACCCGCTCATCGACAATAAAGATTCCAAGAAACGTTACCGCGCCGACGTACTGATCGAAGATCATATTGCAAAGATTGAAACAAAGATTGACAAGGAGGTGGAGAAGGCCGCAAAGCGGTTTGAGAACTTTGATGAAAAAATGTTTAGATCTACCAACCCGCGTGTTGCAGAGAACCAGAAAAAAATTGACGACATCAATGCGCGATTTAAAAATGCGCTGGAGCAGAACGACCTCGTAGAAGTAAAACAGATCATCATTGACCTTGAAATTGTTTGTCCGGTCAGCGGAAGCCGCAACTGGACTGATGTGCGCCAGTTTAACCTGATGTTCTCTACGCAGTTGGGATCTGTCACGGAAGAATCGAATACCATTTACCTGCGTCCGGAAACGGCACAGGGGATTTTTGTAAACTTTCTGAACGTACAGAAAACGGGCCGGATGAAAATTCCTTTTGGCATCGCACAAACGGGAAAAGCATTCCGCAATGAAATTGTTGCACGCCAGTTTATTTTCCGCATGCGCGAATTTGAGCAGATGGAAATGCAATTCTTCGTAAAGCCCGGAACGGAAATGGACTGGTATCACAAGTGGAAAGAAACACGCATGAACTGGCATCGTTCGCTTGGATTTTCCCAGGGAACGCATCGCTTTCATGACCACATCAAGCTGGCGCATTATGCCAATGCAGCGTGTGACATTGAATTTAATTTCCCGTTTGGTTTCAAAGAGCTGGAAGGCATTCATTCGAGGACGGATTTTGATTTAAGTCAGCACGAAAAATTTTCCGGAAAAAAACTCCAGTACTTTGATCCGGAAGACAATGAAAGTTTTGTTCCATACGTAGTTGAAACGTCCATTGGACTTGACCGGATGTTCCTGGCTATTCTTTCTCATTCATTCAAAGAAGAAAAGCTGGAGGATGGCAGTGAACGTGTTGTATTGAATCTGCCGCCATTCCTTGCGCCGGTTAAATGTGCCGTGCTTCCCCTCGTAAAAAAAGACGGGCTTCCGGAAAAGGCAAGAGAAATCATGGACGTTTTGAAATATGATCATCTTTGTGTTTACGAAGAAAAGGATTCTATCGGGAAAAGATACAGGAGGCAGGATGCGATTGGTACGCCCTATTGCATCACTGTTGATCACCAGACGTTGGAAGACAATACTGTTACAATCCGTGAGCGCGACAGCATGAAACAGGAACGCATCGCTGCAGACAAGGTTGTCGCCATCGTTTCTGAAAAGGTTGACATAAGAATTGCATTGAAAAAACTTTAAATTAAATATTATGCAAAACAGAAGAGACTTTTTGAAGACATCAGGAACAGCTTGTGCAGCAATCGCCGGGCTGGGATTTCTGAGTACGCTTGAAAGCTGCAAAGCACCTGCCAGCGTTGTCGCTTCCACTTATGATGCGGCATCGAATAAAATTTCTATTCCGCTTTCCTCCTTCAGCACGCAGAATAAACTGGTTGTTGACGGACCCAACGGTGATTTCAAAATTTTCCTGATGAAAAATTCCGAGACCGATATCACGGCTTTGCAATTAAAATGTACGCACCGTGGTCATGGAGTAAACATGGATGAAACAAACCTGCATTGTCCGTTGCACGGAAGTGATTTTGATTTTAGTGGGAATGTGACACACGGTCCGGCAACAATTCCGCTGAAAAAATATCCGGTAACTGTTGAGAATGACAAGGCCGTGATTCTGCTTGCTTAAGCGGAACAATCAGCCGGCAGGGTTTGTGTATCCGGGAATGGAAATATAAAATACACTTCCTTTTCCTTCGGTGGTTTCGAACCGGATTGTAGCGCCAATGGAATCAATCGTACTTTTTACCATGGCAAGGCCAAGTCCCATTCCACTTGTCTTTGTGGTGAAATTCGGCGTAAATATTTTTGATTGCAGGGAAACAGGAATACCGGTTCCGTTATCAGATACGGAGATGAGATGATTGTTGTTTTCTGATTTTACATCAATGACAATGACGCCTTTTTTATTTTCCGGAATTGCCTGGATGGCATTCTTGATAATGTTGGAAAAGGCGCGGATAAGTTGTTCACGGTCAGCAAAAATTTTTCTTTCAATACCGTTGTGATGGTATTCAATCGAAACACCCGGTGTATCATTAAAGAGGTTGATAGACGATCGAAGTATTTCATCCAGTTCAACCATTTCATTTTTCGCACGCGGCATCTTGGCAAAATTGCCGAACTCTGATGCGATGTTGCTCAGCGCATCAATCTGTTCAATCATTGTCTTGCTGATGCGCTGAAAAAGTTCATCGAGGTTTCCGCTTTTTTCATTCCATGCACGTTGAAGATGTTGCACACTCAGCTTCATCGGTGTGAGTGGGTTTTTTATTTCATGCGCAACCTGTTGGGCCATTTCACGCCAGGCGCTTTCGCGTTCGCTGCGGGAAAGGAGTTCAGCACTTTCTGCAAGTGCAATTACCATCTTGTTATACTCCTGAACAAGCAGCCCGATTTCATCATTTCTTTTCCATTCAATGATTTCGTTCTTGCTACCCAGGCGGATCAGGCTTAACCGCTCCTGTATCAATAGCAATGGTTTGGTGATGCGGGAAGAAATAAACAGCGCAAGCAGTAAGGAGACGACAAGCAGTAACAGGTAAATATTGATCAGTGCAGAAATAAATCCGCTGATCTCTTTATTGAGTTCATTTTGTTTTTCAAAATAGGGCAGGTTCAGGTAACCTGCAATGTTTCCGGCACGGTCAGTAAAAGGTGCATAAGCTGCAGCATAATTCAATGAACCGATATTCTCTGCATGCACAAATTGGGTTTTCCCGTACTGCTGCATTTCATAAAATGCTTCAGGGTTGATACGTGTACTGATAATTCCTTTTTCAAAAAGTTTGGGCTGCGAAGAGTAAAATAAATTTCCTGATTCATCATACAGGTTGAAATCAAGATTGAAACTGGAAACGATGCTGTTCAATTCGCCCGTCCATTGTGATTTGGGAGCGGCAGACAATGAATTGTCAAAACTAAAATGATCGGTGATGGCAAACCACATGGCATTCAGCCTTGACAAAATCGTTTTGTTCTTATCTGAATCATATTTTCTCACAATGTAAACACTTGTTCCGGCGGCAATCAACACAAAGGAAACGATGACAAGAGAAATAATTGAAGTACGGATTCTTTGTTTGAGGGAAAGTTGGAATTTATTTTTCTGCAAAAGGATGTACAGGAAAAGATGAACCGATAGAAAGACAGCCAGGAAAAATAGAAGGAGGTAAGAGAATAATGACAGCCGGTCAAAAAAGCTTTCTGCAGGACGGCTTACCACTACGCAGGATGTAGATGAAGGCCGGAAGATGACATGTTTGTATCCGTCCATTGTAAGCGAAGAGAAATCAGACACACTTTTTCCGAATGCATTGGAATGAAATGGGTATGGAAAATTTCCGCCTGCATAAATCAATGAGCTGTTTGAATAACGCGCATAGGAATAGTTGCTTTCATCCCTGTTTTTGATAACGGTATTGCTCACCAGAAGTTCGGGAAATCCTTCAGCCAGTTGAACCGACCGCGCAGTGAGTTCATTCACAATAGTTGCAATGTGTACACCGGCAGAATCATACAGTTTGAGAATAGCTAGATATTTTAGTTTCCCCGATTCGTCCGGTTGAAGTGTAAGCATGGCCGATGCCGTTGACTTCCCGCGATGAAATTCTTCTTCTTCTGCGGCGAGGGTATTACCGGCAATGGAATCGAATGAAGTCCCGCTCTTATCAAAGACGGAAACGGCCACATCAAATTTTGTAAAATAACCATTGAAGAAATTTTGCTGAAGGTGTTGCGTAACTTTTTCGGTTACATCTTTATTCGAGGCAACGATTTCCTTTACAATAGAATCACTGACGATTTTTTTCTCCAGGTCAGTGAAAAGATATTCTGCCAGCTGGTCCCGCCTTGAATCCATTCGTTGCGCAAACAACTTCTGATTCTCCAGCTTTTTTTCTTCCAGGTTTTTATCGACAAGAAAAGAAGCATAAACGGATATAACAAGGATGGCGAAAAGTCCCCGGCGGAATGAAGAAAACTTTTCAATCGAATTTTTGAATGGGAAGATATTCCTGAACAAGGTAGTTACTGCTGCGCATAAAAAGTAAAAACTCCAGAGTAAAAGCAGGATAGACAATGCAGCGATGAACGTATTGATATCGAAGTCGGAGATGCTGGGCTCGAAAATTATTTTTGAATTCAATACAAGATCGCCAACCAGGTTGTGGATGGCATAAAATGCAAGCGCCAATGCGCTAAGTGCCGGAATGAAAAGCAAATAGTTTCCTGCAGAATGATTTGGTACCGTTCCGGCTTTTTTAAAATGACCGTAAATAATTCCCGTAAATGTGAATAGCGTAACTGCATTCAGAAAAAAATCTCCTATAGAATTGAAGAAGAAGGATGAGCCATAGATCTTTGGGCTGAAGAAATCATTGTAGTACATTTCTCCCGGCAGGCGGAATCGGATCATGGTAAACCGGACGAAGAAAAGAATGACGCCGGTTAATAGAATAACAGCTGTATTCGCTTTGAGATTTTGAAAATACAAAAGTATTCCGGAGAAGAAGAAAACGAAAGCAAAAAGGTAAAACCATGCCGGCGTTTTAAAAGGAAGTTCATCCGGAATTGAATGGGAAGTATTCAGTGTGAAGAGGGTGGATCCGGCTGCAGACTTTAGCTGGTAATCTGCTTCCTCTCCGGCAACCATAAACTGTTCATCCAGTTTCAACAAAGGATTGAAGTGGTTTTCGAGGTATTTGTTTTGATAGGAAAAAGTCTGCCGAAGTAAAATGAGTCCGATAATTTTTTTATTTCCTGCGGACTTCTCAAAAGCTTCATACAACCCATCGGGCAATTCGAGTACACTTCCGCTGGCAATATTTTCTGTTGCGGCATTCTCCGGAAGAACGATTGTATTGTCGCTCCAGAACTTCAGTTTTCCGCTTTCAAAATAGAAAAAACTGAAGCCAAAGTCTTCTTGTCCGCCGTGCATGAAATAAGCATGGAACTGTGAATCGGTGTTGAAGGTTGAGATTGCTTGCAGGGACTCCTGCATTTTTTTTTCAAGGCAGTGAATCTCCTCCCGGGCATACTCC